>JAFGKK010000060.1 GCA_016928575.1 Anaerolineales bacterium | reverse complement strand
TACAATCTCGTCGCTGATGATGGAGGGTTGGTATGGGGCGGCCGGATTACACCGGAATCGGTGGCCGAATTGACCGGAATTTGCACAGGATTTCATTTCAATATTACTGAGGCTGAGCAGATACCCTTCTTTTTTATAAAGCAATATGGAAACCAATCTGCAGTAAAAACGGCCCCGAGCCCCTCTTCTTGCCCCGGGCATGGCGGGAGTGTTGGACTTGGGATGCTTCCCGCGCCGAATGCATCCCCTTCCTCTGCGCCGGTCTTTTCCGCCGGCCCCTTCCAAAAACAAAACGGCGTCGTCAAACCGATCCTTCCCTTCCCTTAAGGCGAAGCATCCGGGCCCCAACTTTATTGGATGACACGCATCCGAGGTACAATTATCGCACCCGGCGGAAACGCCGCTTTGTATGCATATCCTCCTTATTCACCAGGTATTTGTACGGCCGGACGATCCGGGGGGGACCCGCCACTATGAAATGGCGCATTGGTTGGTTAAGCGCGGCCACCGAATCACCATTCTGGCAAGCCCGTACTCATACCAAACCGGCCGGCGGGTCACCGAGAAGGATCATGAAGTCCTGGAACCGGGCCTGGAGGTCGTCCGGTGCCGGGTGTGGGGGAGCGTCAACCGCTCCTTCTTTTGGCGCACCGTCGGCTTTTTTTCCTTCATGCTCTCCGCGTTCATCCGCGGAATGGCCCTGCCGAAAATCGATTTGGTTTGGGGAACCTCCCCGCCTTTGCCGCAGGTTTTCACCGCTTGGCTCCTGGCCCGTTGCCGGAAGGCGAAATTCCTTTTCGAAATCCGCGACCTGTGGCCGGCGTTCGCGATCCAACTCGGCATCCTGCGGAATCCGGTGTTGATCCGGCTGGCTCTGTTCCTCGAAGGATTTCTCTACCGCCGGGCGGATAGGCTGGTCGTCAACTCCCCCGGTTTTTTCGGGCACCTGGAAGGGCGCGGCGCGGATGCGGAGAAGATCGTCCTGATCCGCAACGGTGTGGATCCTTCGATGTTCGATCCGACCTCGGAAGGAGCGGAGTTCCGGAAGAAGCATGGGTTGGACGAGCGGTTCGTCGCGTTGTATGCCGGGGCCCACGGGGTTTCGAACGATCTGACGGTGCTGTTGGACGCGGCGGAAATATTGCGCGCGGATCCGCGGATCTGTTTCCTTTTAGTCGGCGATGGGAAGGAGAAACCCGCTTTGGCGCTTCGGGCGGCCGAACGGAAGCTGGAAAACGTACGATTTCTTCCGCCGGTGGCGAAGCAGGACATGGCCGAAGTTCTGGCGGCCGGCGATTGCGGAATTGCCATTCTTAAACCGATTCCGCTCTACGGGACAACCTATCCCAACAAGGTCTTCGACTACATGGCCGCCGGGCGGCCGGTTGTCCTGGCGATCGACGGAGTGATCCGGCAGGTGGTCGAAGAGGCGCGTGCCGGCGTGGCGGTGCCGCCCGGGAACGCGCCGGCGCTGGCGGAGGCGGTCCGCCGGTTGGCGGATGACCCCTCCGCGGCGAGAAAGATGGGGGCCCGCGGGCGGTCGGCCGTGGAACGGGGTTTCGGCCGCGAGGGGCAGGCGCGCGAAATGGAAATCCTGATGGGCGAGATGACCGCCTCGAACGTTGGGGCTCCGCGGGGCGGCCATGGCCGTTGATCTCCGCAGGCGTTTTATCCGGGCGCTGTGGGCGGCGCACAACGATTCGCCCGCCGTGCGCGCCGCAACCCGCTCCCTGCTTGAGAATTTGGGAAGCGGGCGGGGGTTGAACCTGGCCTGCGGCGACACCCGGTTCGATCCGCGGATGGTGAACTTCGACCTGGCCCGCACCGGCGCGGTCGACGTGGTCGGGGACGCCCTCGCGCTTCCGTTTCCGGATTCCAGTTTCGCGCTCGTACTCTCGCAGGAGACCGTCGAGCACATCGCCGATCCGTTCCGGGCGGTGCGCGAGATGGCGCGCGTCCTGCGGCCCGGCGGGACGCTCTATCTCCAGGCGCCGTTCGTCATCGGGTATCATCCCGGCCCCGAGGATTATTGGCGCTTCTCCCGGGCTGGAATGCGCCGGTTGGTCGAACAGGCCGGATTGGACTGCCGGCAGGTCGAGCCGGCGGTTGGAGCCGGGACGGCGATGTACCGGATTGCGGTGGAATTTTTCGCCGGTTGCATCGCCCGCTTCCTCCCGGCGTTGTATCTACCGGTCAAGGCCGCCGGTTCGATCCTCTTCTTCCCCTTCGTCTGGTGGAACGGATTCCTGGCCGGCGGAAGGCAATCCGACCGGATTCCCGGAGGCTACTTTGCCATCGGTGTTAAAAAAGAGACTCCCTAGCGTAAACGTACTGCTGACCAGCGCCGGCCGGCGGGTGGAACTGATCCGCGCCTTTCAGCGCGCCTACCGATCCCTGCGGTTGATGGGCCGGATCCACGCCACGGACGTCAATCCGCTGGCGCCGTCGTTCCGGGCCGCGCAGGAAACGCATATCGTCCCGCCCTTTGCGGATCCGGATTATGTCCCGGCGCTGATCGAGATTGTCCGCCGCGGTAAGATCCGGCTCGTATTCCCGCTGATCGATCCGGACATTCCGATCCTGGCGGCGCACAAAGCGGAGTTCGCCGAAGCGGGAGCGGCGGTGATGACGCCGGACGCGGCCGGCGCAGAGACCGCCCGCGACAAGTGGAAAACGCATTTGCTCTTCGAAACCCTAGGCATCCCGGCCGCGCGGTCCTGGCTGCCGGAGAATCTGCGGACGGAGAAGCCGGAATTCCCGCTGTTCATCAAGCCGCGCCGCGGAAGCGCAGGACAGGGGGCGTTCCGGGTGGAAAATGAACGCCAGTTGGAATTCTTCCTGACCTACGTGGATGATCCGATCGTGCAGGAGTGCCTGCCCGGCCCGGAAGTGACCAGCGACGTAATCTGCGGCGCGACGGGCGACGTCTGGGCGGTGGTCAGCCGCCGGCGGATCGAGATCCGCGCCGGCGAAGTGGCCAAGGGGGTCACCCTGTGGGATGAGAAAATCGCCCGGCACTGCGCCGAGGCGGCTCGGGGAATCCGCGCCACCGGCCCGGTCACCGTGCAGTGCATCCTGCGCGGCGGAAATCCGTTATTTACGGAAATCAACGCCCGCTTCGGAGGCGGCTGTCCGTTGGGATTCGCGGCGGGCGCGGATTCTCCGCGCTGGTACTTGGCCGAAGCCGCCGGCCTTCCGATGAGGATTCCGCCGAGGGGCTCCTACAAGCAGGGCTTGTTCATGACGCGCTTCGACGATTCGTTCTTCTTTGAAGAAAGCGAAAGGGGGCCGGCCGGGTAGGCGGGCGTTTTTTTCGCCGCCGCGGAGCCGCAAGCCCGATCCGATTGCGCGGGCTGGGACTTCGAACGCATATGCTTGACGCTTGGATCTTCGATTTGGACGACACCCTCTATCCGGAACGGGATTATGTCCTCGGCGGATTCCGCGCCGTCGCCGCGTGGGCGGAACGGCGGACGGGGCTTTCGCAGGCGGTCGTACGCGCCCAGCTTCAAACCTTGTTCGACGCCGGATTCCGCCGCGACGCGTTTCAATGGTGGCTCTCGGAACAGGGCTTGACGGAGGCGCTGCTGCCGGAGATGGTGGAGGTTTACCGGGAGCATGCCCCGCAGATCGCCTTCTATCCGGATTCGGAAGCGGCGCTGGAGCGCTTGAAAAACGGGCACCGCCTGGGTCTGCTGACCGAAGGGCGCCGCACGGCGCAGGAGGCAAAAATCCGGTCCTTGGGATTGGAGCGCTGGATGGAAGCGGTGGTCGTGTTGGGCGAGGAGGACCGCGCGGAATGGAAGCCCTGCCGGAAGGCGTTCGACCGCATCCTTGCGCGGCTGGGCGTCGGCGGGGAACGGGCTGCCTACGTCGGGGATAACCCGTGCAAGGATTTCCGCGGCGCGCGCGAGGCCGGGATGCGCGCGGTCCGCATCCGCCGCGAGGGGGGCTTGCACGCGGAGGAGGAGCCGGCCGCGGCGCAGGACGCGCCGGATTGCGAGATCCTCAACTTGGCCGAAATCCCGGGGTTGTTCCGATGACCGGTCGGAAAAAAACGCAAGCGGTGCATGGCTGAATTCATCGCGGCTCACTGGACGGTCGTTACGCAGGGGTTCGCCATCGCAAGCCTGGTGTTGATCCTGTGGGTGTACCTTCCCGTCCTCTGGGGGGCGCCGTGGATTCCGGGACCGTACCGGGTTATCCGCCGGATGTTGGAGCTTGCCGAGCTCAAGCCGGGCCAGATGGTGATCGACCTGGGCGCGGGCGACGGTCGGATCGTAGTCCTGGCGGCCCGGACTTTCCAAGCCAAGGCCGTCGGGGTAGAGATCGACCCGATCCGCTGGGTGATTGCTAACCTTTGGATCCTTCTCCTGGGGCTGCGCGGAAAAGCGCAAGTGCGGCTCGGCAACATGCGCAGGTTCCCCGTCGCCGGCGCGGACGTGGTGACGCTCTACCTCCTCCAGGGCACCAATCAGAGATTGCAGAAGGAATTGGCCGGATCGTTGAAACCGGGAGCCAGAGTGGTTTCGCATATGTTCTCGATGAGTGGGTGGACACCGACGGTGATCGACGAGCGGCATGGCATTTTCGTGTATGAAATCGGCCGGACCGGCGAGGGGACGGAGACGAAAATGTTGTAGCCGGGCGGCCGCGCCGGAGAAGGGAGGGTAGCCGGGATGAAGAGCCTCCGGATCGGCACCTGTTCCTGGAAATACGACTCGTGGAAAGGATTGGTGTATTCCGACGGGGTGACCGATTACCTCCGGGAGTACGCGCGCCGTTATTCGACGGTTGAGGTCGACCAGTGGTTCTGGTCGCTTTTTTCGAAGGGAACGCCAAAGCTGCCCGATCCGGCAGTGGTCGCGGAATACCGCGCCTCGGTGCCCAAGGATTTCCGCTTCTCGGTCAAAGCCCCGAACAGCGTCACCCTGACGCACGGATATTCGAAGCGGAAGGGGGTGTTGGGGGAGGAAAACCAACACTTTCTTTCCTCCCGTTTGACCGGACAATTCCTCAGCCGCCTGGATCCGCTGGGACCGACTCTCGGACCGGTGATTTTCCAATTCGAATATCTCAACCGCCAAAAAATGGCTTCGCAGCAGGAGCTTGAAAAGCGGCTGGCGCGGTTCCGCGCCGCTCTCCCCGACGGGCATCGGTATGCGGTCGAGATCCGCAACGGCAACTACCTGAACCAACGGTTCCTGGATTACCTGAAGGACGACGACTGGGGATTGGTCCTGTTGCAGGGATATTGGATGCCTTCCATTGTTGACCTTTGGAAGAAGCTCGAGCCGCAAATCCGGAGTTTCCGCATCGTGGTCCTCCGATTGCACGGGACGGGGCGCGAGGAGATTGAAAAGGAAACCGGCAACGGATGGAACCGGATCGTGACCTCGCGCGAAAAGGAATTGGCGGAAATCGCCGGGATCGTGAGGGGATTGGCCGGAGCCAAGAACGAAATCTACGTGAATGTCAACAACCACTACGAAGGGTCCGCGCCCCTGACGATTGAACGGTTCCAGGGTTTTCTACGCGGATAGGTTACCCCGCGCCTATCGTATGGAAAACGAAACGCGCGGTTACTTGCGGGATCCCTCCCAAACGCACAACACACCTCCGCCTCCGGATTCCGGCGCCGTTCCCTGATACAATAGCCGTCATTCCGTGAACGGAGGAAACAACACCTTGCCCCGACCGACCATCCGCATGTCCTCACCGGACATCACCCAGGCCGAAATCGACGCCGTGCTGAAGGTTCTGCACTCGACCGATCTGAGCATGGGCGGACAGATCCAGGCGTTCGAAGATGAAATGGCGCGGATCGCCGGTACGAAATTCGCCGCCGGAGTATCCTCGGGAACCGCCGGGTTGCACCTCTCGGTGATTGCGGCCGGAATCGGGGAAGGGGATTTGGTGGTGACGACGCCTTTTTCCTTCGTCGCCTCGTCGAATTGCATCCTGTACGAGCGGGCGGTGCCGGTTTTCGCGGACGTGAATGATCTGACGGGCAACCTCGATTGGGGCAAGGTGGACGAAACCGTCGAAGCCATTTTCCGAGGGGGAAAAGACGCCGAGCGATGCCTGCCGCGCAACATGGCGAAGGCAAGAACGGATTCCCGGGAGCTGAAGGCGCTGTTGCCGGCGAATGTTTTTATGCAAGCCGCCGATTATGACCAATTAAGGGATATTGCGCATAGACACAACCTGGTGATTGTCGAGGACGCCTGTGAGACGATTGGAGCCGGCTATAAGGGGCGGCCGGCGGGATCTTTGGGGGATATCGCCGTGATGGCGTTCTATCCCAACAAACAGATGACGACCGGAGAAGGGGGCATGGTCGTCACAAACAACGAGGATTGGATCGAGCAGGTCCGTTCGTTGCGGAACCAGGGCCGCAAACCAGGTGGGATGTGGCTGGAACACGACCGTCTTGGATACAACTACCGTTTGGATGAAATGAGTGCGGCCTTCGGTTTGGCGCAAGCGCGCCGCTTGGGCGATTTGCTTGAGAAGCGAAGCCGGGTGGCTTTCTGGTACGAGGAACGGCTGCGGGATGTGGAAACCCTCCGCCTACCGAAAATCGCGCCCTTCACCACAACCCCATCGTGGTTTGTCTATGTCGTCCGCATCCTTCCCCCGGCCGACCGCGACCGCGTCATCGACCAGCTGGCTGATCAGGGCGTCCCCTCGCGCAAATATTTTTCCCCGATCCACCTGCAATCCTTCTACCGCGAGCAGTTCGGATACCGGCCCGGCGATTTTCCAGTCACCGAGCGGCTGGCGCAGCAAAGCCTGGCGCTGCCATTTTCCAGCGTGATGACCGAGGACGAGGTGGATACGGTGAGTTTTGCGTTGCGCAAGGCGCTCGGGTAGCACCGCCCCGTCCTGCGCGCGGCGCCGCGGGAACGCCGCTGAGAAACCCCGGATTACGGGAACATCGCCTCCGGAGCGGTGAATAATTGGTTTCGCAGGCGGATGTAGATCCAGGTCAGGACCGCACCGAGGATCAACAGCGGAATGACGACGTGGTATTCCGCGAAATCCAATCCCGAGCGCAACCGCAGACCGAATGAAAACAGCGCCATCCAAGCCGCCGCGATGGAGCCGAAAACGCAGCGAAGACGCAGGGAGAGGGGAAGGGAGCGCCAATCGCGGTGAAGAATCAGGACGACGGCCGGCGCGACGGCGAGCGTCTGGACAATGATCCACACCCACAACCAGGAGAGGTATTGGTCCAATCCGATTTGCCGACGGGGTTGGAGTGCATCGGCGACCGACGACAGGAGTTGCCCGCCGGCGGCGCCGAGGCAGGCCCAAACGAGTGCCTGCCATTTCGTCAGACGGAATTCCATTTGTTCGAGGCTCATGGAGGGTTCTCCTTGGACGAAGGATCATTCCTCAAAACGGCCTGAAGCCTATCCCGCAACGCGGGGTCCTCAAACAAGAGGATGTTGCGGCGGATGAACGCGGCCAGCAAGCCCGCACCGGTGCGGGTCAGCCGGTAGTAACGCCGTTTCGGACCGATGTCCGAATCCCGCAGTTCGCTGGATACCAATCCGATGGTTTCAAACCGGTTGAGCGCCCGGTAGACGCTGTTCTCGTCGACGGACAGACTTCCCCGGCTCAGCCTTTCCACCTCCGGGCCCGCCTCGTAGGCGTAGGCCGGCCGCTCGTGAAGGAACAACAAGAGCCAAAAGGTCAGAAAACCCTTCTTATACACCTCCTCCCAATTTTCCAGCAGCTGCCGCTCGTTGAATTTTTCGGATGGCATGGTATCCTCGTAGCTATACTACAAAAGGTAGAATAGTATAATTGCCCGGGCTTGTCAACCCCCGGTGCGAACGCCGGTCGTGGAATCTCCGCCATATCCGCAACCGGTTTTTTCTCCCTCCCCAACCATCCAAAACGGACAGCCCGGGATGTATAATCCGCCGAAAGCCCGCCGTTCCACCGACCGCTGGAAAACCTTGGGAATTTGCCTTGTCATGATGGAAGACGCCTTACACGATCCTGCCTTCCCGCTGCCCGACGGCGCCGCCGGGCGTATTGCCGTCACCAGCCTCGACCGCATAATCAATTGGGGCAGGCAGAACTCCGTCTGGCCGATGATGTTTGGATTGGCTTGCTGCGCGATCGAAATGATCTGCACCCAGGCCAGCCGCTTCGACATGGCCCGCTTCGGGATGGAGATCATGCGCCCCAGCCCGCGCCAAAGCGACCTGTTGATCGTGGCCGGTACGGTGACCAAGAAGATGGCTCCGGTGATCGTCCGGCTGTACGACCAGATGACCGAACCGAAGCACGTCGTCGCCATGGGCGCTTGCGCTTCCGGGGGCGGACCATTCCGGGAAGGGTACAACGTGGTGCCCGGCATCGACAAGCTTCTGCCCGTGGACGTTTACATCCCGGGATGTCCGCCCACGCCGCAGGCTCTTTTAAACGGGCTGATCGTGCTTCAAAAAACGATCGCTTCCCATTCACTCCGCACTTCTCCATGGCGCAGCGGGATTCCCCGCGAAGTGCCCATCCCCGTTCTTGGACCGGATTTAATCCTGCCGGCGCAATCCGCTTCTCGTCCGGAGGAGGATCCGGGGACGTGAACCTCGCAGCGCGTTTTCCGGGAATTGTCGAAAAAGATGCGCGCCCCGGCTATGGCGGCTGGATCGTCGCTCCGCATGCCCTGCCGCAGGTGGCCCGCGCATTGCGCGACGAGGACGGATTCGACTACCTCTCCTCCGTCACGGGCGTGGATGATCTCCCCGAAGACCGGCTGGAATCCGTGTACCATCTCTACCGGAGCGGCGGCGGTCCGGGTTTGGTCCTGAAAAGCCGAACTCCGCGGGAGCAGGCGCGCCTGCCCAGCTTGACCGCGGTATTCCCCGGTGCGGAGTTCCAGGAACGGGAAGCCTGGGACTTGCTGGGGATCCGTTTCGACGGCCATCCGGACCTGCGCCGGATCCTGTTGTGGGAGGGATTTGAAGGACATCCGCTGCGCAAGGATTGGCGCGAACCCTTGTACGAAGCGGAGTCTAAGCCGTTCCCATCCCGTTGGCCGGCGGGTCGGCCGCCGGATTCGGAGGAATCCGCTCCGTTCGTCCGGCCTTCCACCGGGCGCGCGCCCGCCGGAGGAGAGTCGCAGGACGACCGGGCGCTGTATGCGGCGCTCGAGAAGGACGGCGGCGGGGGGGGCGGCGGCCTGGAAACCGATCTGCTGACCGTCAACCTCGGCCCCCAGCACCCCTCCACCCACGGCGTCTTTCGAATCGCCGCGCTTTTGGACGGCGAGAATGTGGTGAACCTGAAGCCGGTGATGGGATACCTGCACCGCTGTCATGAAAAGATCGGCGAACGGAACACCTTTCTCGGCAACATCCCCTTCACCGACCGTCTGGACTACCTGTCTTCGCTGAGCAACAATTTCGGCTATGTCCTCGCGGTGGAAAAACTGCTGGGGATCCGTCCTCCCGAACGCGCCGATTACCTGCGGGTCGTCCTGGCGGAGCTGACCCGCATCGTCAGCCATCTGTGGGCGATCGGATTCCTGCTCAACGACCTGGGGGCTTTTTTCACCCCCGCCTTGTACGCCATCGAGGAGCGCGAACTGATCCTCGACGTCTTCGAAGCCGTGACCGGATCGCGGATGATGTGCAATTTTTTCCGTTTCGGGGGGCTGGAGGCGGATGTGGGTGAGGACGCCCTGCGGGCGGTCGGCGGATTGGTCGCAGACCGGCTTCCGCGGCGGGTGGACCAATTGGAGGCATACCTGACCGGGAACGAGATCCTGCGCGACCGCTGCATCGGCGTCGGGGTGCTTCCGCGCGAACGGGCGGTCGCCTGTTCGGCGGCCGGGCCGGTGCTGCGCGCCTCCGGAGTGCCCTACGATGTCCGCAAAGCCGAACCGTATTCCGTCTACGACCGGATGGAATGGGACGTCGCGTGCCGGGATGGCTGCGATGTATACGACCGGTATCGGGTGCGGATGGATGAGATCCGGCAAAGCATGCGCATCCTCCGCCAAGCCCTGCGCGACCTGCCCCGGGGAGCGGTCGTTGCGGGCAAGCCGAAATATCAATTCCACGTTCCGCCCGGGGAGGCATACGGGCGGGTGGAGGGGCCGAAAGGGGAATTGGGATTCTACGTGGCCTCCCGGGGCGGGAGCAATCCCTGGCGGTATCATGTCCGCGCGCCGTCGTTCATCAACCTGACGGCCTTGGCCGAGATGTGCCGCGGCGGCAAGCTGGCGGATGTTGCCGCGGTTCTTGGAAGCATTGACATCATTCTCGGGGAGACGGACCGATGAATCCGGCGGCCCTTACCGCCGCGAAGGCGCAAAGGACGCCAAGGATGAAGTCCGTTGTTCTTCACGGTCTTTGCGGCTTCGCGGTGAAAAGGGGTTAACCTCATGTTCGGAATGGGTATCCTGAAGGGTTTTTGCATCACCCTGGGCCACCTGCTCGAGTCGTATTGGGAGGACGTTCGCGGATGGGGGTGGCGGTATTTCACTCCCGGGGGAATCGCCGTGCGGCGCAGCAAGGAAGCGCGCGGAATCTTCACCGTCCAGTATCCGGAGGAACGTCTGCCCCTTCCGGAGGCGTTCCGGATGCTCCCGTTCTTGATCTACGACGAAAACGGGGGCGGCCGAACGATGCGGTGCACGGCTTGCGGAACGTGCGCCCGGGTTTGCCCGGCGCAATGCATCTGGATCGTCCGCGCGCGCGATCCCGAAACCGGGAAGCCGCTTCCCGCACCGGCGGAGTTCTTCCTCGACATCGATCGGTGCATGAATTGCGGCTATTGCGCGGAATTTTGTCCCTTCGACGCCGTCCGGATGGACCGGGAGTATGAATTGGCATCCACCGAGAAGGCCGGTCACAGGTACAATCTGGAAAAACTGTTGAGGCCGGCGTCCTATCATGCGGCCGTCCACCCCGCCGCCTTCGCCCGGGAGCAGGCCGCGCGGGCGGGGCGGGGGACGCGCCGAACCGAGGAAGCCTGATGTATCACGAAGACGCCGAAATGCTGTTCCCGATGCGCGTGGTCCCCTCCCTGGGCGATTTGCGCGGATCGCCATGGAAGCGCTTGGTTCACCGGGTTGCCAAATTGGAAGAGGATGACCCCGATGCTTTGGCTTTCGGATTGATGATGATTCGGATCGTCGGGTGCCTGAATTGCCAGGCGGATTCCTTCCGCGCCCTCCGCGGCTGCACCGCCTGCGCCCGCCAGGCGATCCTGCGCTTCCGTGGGAATGACCAGGACCTCTTGCGCCTGTTCGACAAATCGAAGAAGGAAATCCGGGCCTACCTCGAAAACGGTCCGAATTCAAAAGAAGGACGGTAAGAACCATGGCCGGAAGAAAGGAAGCCGGGTCCGGACCGACGATCGAACAACTGCGCCAGGCGCTGAGCGGCGTCGAGGATCCGGAACTGCACAAGGATCTCATCAGCCTCAACATGATCCGCGATCTGAAGGTGGAGGATGGGCGGGTCTCGTTCACCTTGATGCTGACCACGCCAGCCTGCCCCCTGCGGGATCGGATCGCGGCCGATGCGCGGGCGGCGGTGGAGGCGGTTCCCGGCGTGGGCCGGGTGGATATCCGGGTGGATGCCGCCGTCCCGGCCTCGGCCGCGGCCGGTGCGCTGAAACCGGTGGCGCGCAACACCGTGGCGGTGGCTTCTGGAAAGGGCGGAGTGGGCAAGACGACCGTCGCCGTGAACGTGGCGGTAAGCTTGGCTCGGGCGGGAAGCACGGTGGGTCTGTTGGACGCCGACATTTACGGCCCGAACGTGCCGACCATGATGGGAATCGGCGAATTGCCTCCTCTCCGGGAGGATCGGATCCTCCCGGCCGAGTCGCATGGCGTGAAGGTGGTTTCGATCGGATTGATGGTGGAGCCCGGACGGCCCCTGGTCTGGCGCGGACCGATGCTGCACTCCGCGGTGCGCCAACTGTTATCCGATGTCGATTGGGGGTATCCGGATTATCTGATCGTCGACCTGCCGCCGGGGACCGGCGACGTGCAGATCAGCCTCGCCCAGCTGATCCGCCTGTCCGGCGGCATCGTTGTGACTTTGCCGCAGAAAGTCGCCCGCGAGGACGCTTCGCGCGGCCTGGAGATGTTCCGCCTGATGAACGTGCCGGTCCTGGGCGTTGTCGAAAATATGAGCTATTGGGCTGGTCCGGACGGCGCTCCGATCGACCTGTTCGGGCGCGGGGGGGGGAAGGAACTGGCCGAACAGGCCCGGGTCCCGTTCTTGGGGGAAATCCCAATCGATCCGCAAGTGCGGATCGGCGGCGACGCCGGCCGGCCGATCGTCGTCGCCCATCCGGAATCTCCGGCCGCCGCGGCGTTGAAAAGCATTGCCGAACAAACCGCCGCCCGGATCAGCGTGCTTGCGCTCCAAAGCGGCGGGGTCGGCGGCAAACCGCAGGCTTGAGGCGTTGCTCGTTGTGGTTTGTAGGATCGGCAATGGCCGATCGACGAACGGCGCGCGTCTCTATTTTTTCTTCCCCGCCCCGCCGAGCCGTTCCGGCGGCGCGGCGGGTTTGGTGTCGATCAGGTTGATCGTCCCTCCCCGCTGCAAGGTCCACAAGAAAAGGTAGGTCAACCGGTGGATGGTGTACAGGTCCACCGGCGACGGATTATAGACCACCAGCGAGTGGGTCACCAACTGCTGCAAAGCCGCATCCAGTTCCTTGGAGGAAAGGTTGGTCGCGGTCAGCAGGTCGTCGTACCCCGTGCCGTTCGGCGAAAACCTTTCCATGGCGAACAGCACTTGGCGGGCGGAGGGCAGCAGCAGCTTCCACGAATGGCGGTAGATTTGCTGGAGGATGTTTCCGGCCGGCGTCCCCTTCGTGGCGGGCAGCAAATTCTCCAAAACGCGGTGCAAGGGCAGGCTGACGGCCTGGCCGATGATCAATTTCATCGCCATCGGATTCCCGCCCACCAGCGCAAACACCTTCTCCATGTCCGCGGCGGAAATCTGCATTTTGCGCTCTTGCGCCTCATAGCGCATGACTTCGAAGCACGCGTCCCGCGAAAGCTCGTGAAGGAAAAGGTTGGCGCAGCCCGGAAGCATCGGCAGGCGCTGGCGGCTGGTTAGGATAAAGCGCGTCGGGCCGGTGGGGGTGATCAGGTTCGGCAGGAAATCCTTCGGACGGTGTTCCGGTTCCAAGTCCTCGAGAACGACCAGGCAGGGCTTTTCCGAAAGCGCCGCCTTGACCGCGGCGCGGCGTTCCTCCGCCGGAAGATTAACGACCTCTTCCGGCAGATCCAATTGTTCCGCGATCTGTTGGATAATCCGGTCCGGATTCAGCGGTGGGGGCGTATCGGGGGCTTCCCACAGGTAGAAGGGACGGTCGACGGCGGACACCCAGGCCAAGTCGGCCCAGGGGCCGGAGGCCAACGCCTCGCGCACGGCGGCGTATGCCAGCGCGGTTTTGCCGAGGCCGCCCAAGCCTTCGAGGCTGATGATTTGCGGGCCCTGCGGGTCGGTGAGCCACTTTTCGATCTGGACCAGGAAATCCTCAAAGCCGAACAGCCGCTGGAATGGGCAGGGGGGAAGGTTGCGGCAGCGGTAGTTGACCGCCTCCGCGCGGTGAGTCTCGGCTTCCGCATTCATTTCGGAAATGGTTTTGGAGAGTTGGCGCAGGGCTTGGGATTGCATCGCATACAGGCCGCTCGACGACCGACCCTGGTTGATCGAAAGCTCCTGCATCGTCCGGCCTTCCCAGAATCTTTCCCTCAGCAGGGTGAACATATCCGGATATCCGGTCTTCATCTTCTCCAGTGCCCGGTCGAAAAGGATCCGCACGCCTTCGGCGGAAAGGGCCGTATCCGCCGGTAGGAGATGCGGCAGGCATCGTTGCAGGCGGCTGAAATCCGGCTTGGAGTGGGGGTGAACCAACGCCCGCAGGGCGGCATGGACTTCGATCTGGAGCTGGTCGGGTTTGGATCTGTCCGCGGGTTGGTGGGAGGATCCCATCTTGTCCTTTAACTCCGTCGGTCTTGGAGCGGCCGCCGCTTGTTCGGCGGATTGGTGCAGTCTTCCACTGATTATATATGACTCCCCTGAAAAAACACATTTTCTGTATCGTCCGCGAGATCCGATAATACTCTCATTGTCTGAAAAAACTAAAAACCGTCATTTTTCGCCTTCCCTCTCCCGGTGCCCGCCCTCACGAAGCGGGAATAAGCCGGGTGTGGAAGAAGAGGGCGAGGGGGGGAGAAGAGGGTTGGTTTTTTCTGTGCAGCCATTTATGAAAACCCGTGAACGGCCGCAATCAGAACGCCGTCGAGCGGAGAATCACCGGTCCGACTCCGGCGGGGAAGGATCGGTCGCGGATTAGGGTTCTCCGGCCACGGTCGGAAATCCCGCCGCGACCCAAGCCTGCAATCCCCCGGAAAGGCTGACGGCGTTCTCGACCCCGGCGCCCTCGAGCATGTCCCGCGCCTGATCGCTGAGTACGCCGGAACGGCATACGAGGATGATCGGCCGATCGCGGGGCAGGGTGTTCCACCGCGCGGACAATTCGGCCAGCGGGATCCACAGGCTGTTTTCGATGTGGCCGCCGATGAATTCCTCGTAGGTCCGGACGTCGAGGACGACCGCCCCGTTCGAGATCTGCTCCATCGCCTGGGCGGGTGAGAGGTCCGTTCCGGACTGCGAATTCAAGCCGCCGCGAACCGCCGCCAAGAAAATGACGATAAGTGCGATGGCCGCCGCCACGGCCAACACCGGTTTCCAGGTTGTCGGAATGGAGAACCGCGAGCGACCGTACCGGCCGGTGCGGCCCGGTTTGCGGTTTCGAACGGACCGAGGGGAGGAATCCGGCGGGCCGACGGTTCTGCTTCGTTTGGATGAACGGGGCATTTTTCCTCCGGGCCCAGGATGGGGATGGACAACGCAGGAATTATACCGGATGGCCCGGAGGAAAGCGGCCGTCGGGGGCGGCGCGCCCCAAGCCGATCCCCTCTTCTGCCCGGGCGGGAGCGCCGGGGGCGGAAAGCGAAAAAGGTATAATCATGCGGAACAGTTCCAAACGGTTCGTAGAAAGGCGATCGGTAAATGACCGCCATCATCGGCGTTCGGTTCCAGAAGATGGGAAAAATCTACCACTTCGACGCAGGGGAGCATGCCGGATCGATTCGTCCCGGCGACTACGTCGTGGTGACCACCGCCCGCGGTAAACAAATCGGAAGGGTGGCCTGTTTTGTCTGCCATCCGAAGGCCGCGGAGGGTGAACGGCGGATGATCGACCGGCCCGCCTCCGCCAAGGACCTGCTGGTCCAGCAGTCGTGGAAAGAGCGCGAAGAGGAGACCCTGTCGGCCGTCCGCGAGAGCGCCAAGAAGTTCCATTTTCCAAGCGTGCGCTTTTACGCCGTCGAATTCGGATACGACGGTTCCCACCTGACGGTGATCTATTCCACGGAAAGCGACGAGAAGCTGGATCTGAAACCCCTGCGGAACGAACTGGCTCGCCGGTTCTCACGCCAACAAATAGAATTCCGGCAGGTGGGTCCGCGTGACGTTGCCCGACTGTTGAGCGGATTGGGAGCCTGCGGACTGGATCAACGCTGCTGCGCGCAGTTCCTCGGCGAATTCAATCCGATCTCGATCAAGATGGCCAAAGCGCAGGGCATTTCGCTGAATCCCGGTGAAATCACGGGCATCTGCGGGCGACTCCGCTGCTGCCTGATTTACGAATACGAACAGTATGCGGAAGCGCGGCAAAAACTTCCCAAACGCGGCAAACGCGTTCAAACACCCCGCGGCATCGGCCGAGTCGCGGAGGTCTTCCCGCTCCGCGACGGGGTTTTGGTGGATCTCGGCGAGGAATGCGGCACCGTCGAGTTCCGCCGGGAGGAGATCGGCCCGGTGGAGGATGCATCCCCTGGAGCGCCGCCGGCGGAAAACGAAGCGAAGGGGGAGGCGGGGCGGGATACCAACCGGCGCAACGGGCGCCCGCAGAGAAGGTAAGCCGCCCCTTTGCCCGCGTTTCGGACCGCGACAGGAAAAACCATGCCCTCGGTTTTACCCCAGTTGTTCCGCCGGCCGCCCGGATCCGGATGGCTGATCCTCTCCGGGGGACCGATGCCGGAGGAGGCCGTCCAACGCGCGCTGGCGCTGGTGATGCATGCCGGTTCGATCGTGGCGGTCGCGCCATCTCCGGCGGAACTCTCGGATGCGGAATTCGTTCTCCAAAAATGGACCGACCCGTCGGGGTGGGCCGGCTGCGCCGTCGATTGCGGGGCTTCCGACATCTTGGAAGAGGCCCTGACCGAGGCGGCGATCGCCGTTTTACCGGACCTTTCCGATTCGCTGCATTACGCCCGCGCCCTGGGAGATTCAGACGCTTGCGATTTTCTTTTGGCGGCTTTGGATTCCGGCGCGGTGATTGTCGCCGAAGGCTCGGCTGCGGAAGCCCTGGGCGAAGAAGTCCGCGGGCCGAAATCGAATTCCGGCGCCGGGCCCGCTTTGCGCTGGCTTCCGGGCGCCGTCGTGCAGACCCACTTTGCCGCAGGGAAGGACGACGCACAACCGCCCATGCGCAAGGATCACTTTCGGATCGGACTGCCGGAGGGGGTTTCCTTGGCCTTGGGACCGGCCGCTGAACGGGAGATCTGGGGCGAGGGGAAACCCACGATCACTTTCCGGCAATGGTGGCCGAAATGAAGTTGGGACTCGGCTCCGGGTTTGCCCCGCAACGCGTCGTTTCCTTGCTCCCCGCGATAACCGACAGCATGGTGGTTCTCGGATTGGGCCGATTTCTGGTCGGCGTAACCGACGAATGCCCTTTGCCGGATGAGTTGGGCGGAATCGTCCGTGTCGGACGGTTGGATTCTCCCAAGATCGAAACCATCGCCGGTTTGCACCCGGATTTGGTCGCGTTGAACGCAGAGGAGACTCCCCCGGGCGTGAGGGAGGCGGTGGCCGGGGCTGGTATCTGCATCTGGGAAACGGCGCCGCAGACCGTCCCCCAGGCTGTGTCGGATCTGCGTGATCTGGTCCTTTGCTTCGCGTCGGAAACAGCCCTGCAAAGCGTCGTATGGCTGGAAAGGACCGTGGATTGGTTGGGAGGGTCCCGCCCGGAAAGGCGGAAGCGCGTCTTCTGCCCCCGTTCCCGCGAGGGCCCGGCCGAAGATCCGTCCGGTTGGGTGACCTTCAATGGGGATACCTACCCGGGCGACCTGCTTTCCTTGTGCGGCGCGGATAACGTGTTTTCCGGACGGCAGGATTGCCGGTATCCCCTGGTTACGCCGCAGGAAGTGGCGGCCGCCGATCCGGAAATGATTTTACTCCCGAACTCTCCGTTCCCGTTTGGGGAGGAGGATGCTTCGTTTTTCAGGAGGAAAATGCCCGGCCTGCAAGCGGTGCGAGCCGGGCAGATCCGCCCGTTGGACGGCCGGCTGGTGTTCTGGACGGGCGTCTGTTTGGGGAAAAGCATCCGTCTCCTTCCGGACTGGTTCCGAACCTGAGGATTGCGGCATGCGGAGCGACAGATGAATCGGTTTGCACGGCGCGGATTGCTTCCGGATAGCTGGATTCCTTGGGCCGTGTTCCTTCTGCTTTCAGGTTTGGGAATCGCGGGACTTGCGTTTGCCAATTATAGGTTTGCGCAAAGCGCGCCGGGAGGGACCGATTTTCTGGTCCATTGGATCGGAGTGCGGGCTGTGCTCGACGGGAGGAATCCCTACTCGGATCAGACCGCACTCGAAATCCAGACCTTGGTCTACGGCCGACCGGCCGGTCCGGGCGAACACGAACTGCGGGTGGCTTATCCCCTGTATGCGGAATTCCTGTTTCTTCCTTTCGGATGGATTTCCGATTTTGTCTGGGCCCGCGCGTTGTGGATGACAGTCCTGGAAATCGCCGCGGCGGCGTTCGCCGCCCTCGCCGTGTTCCTTTCCGGCGCGGAGTGGACCCGGGGACAGCGGGTCGCGTTCCTTGTATTCTCCCTTTCCTGGTACTTGGGGATGCGGGCGATCGTCAACGGCAACGCCGTTGTTTTGGTAAGCCTGTTCTTTGGAATATCCCTGCTCTGTGTAAAAAAGCGTTGGGACGTTGCGGCGGGTGTTTTCCTGGCCTGCTGCACCGTCAAACCTCAAGTGGCGTTGCTTCCGATCACGGCCGCGCTCTTTTGGGCGATCCGTGCGGGACGATGTCGGATGCTCTTGTCGTTCGGGGCGGTGATGGCGGCGCTGACGGGGTTGAGTTTCGCGGTTTTGCCGACCTGGCTGGCCGATAATTGGGACGAAATTCAGCGTTTTGCGCTGTACAACCCGCCCATCACTCCGGCGGATGTCCTGCGGGAAGCTGCCGGAGCGGTAGGATTTCTGGCCGGGGTGTGGATTTCCGTCGTTGTCTGGCTTGCTTTGTTGGGAATCGGGATCCGCCTGTTGCGAAAAAGAGAAGTGGGATTGCTGGCCCCGATCGGGATGACTATCCTGCTTGCGCCTCTCTCCGGCATCCCCATGGATCCCGGAAACCAATTCCTGCTGCTTTTGCCGTTGGCGATGATCTTGTCTGGAAGAAATCCGGAGCGCATCTCCTCCCGGCGGTTTGCCGGGATGCTGGGCGCGGTCTTTTTCGGATTGTGGATCCTTTTTTTACTGACGGTGCGCATGGACGGCCAGCCCGTCCAACACCCTCTGATGCTGTTCCCGTTGCCTTTGTTACTGCTGGGAATACGGCTATGGGATGCGGTCCGCGCTCACGGCTTGCGCGCGGCCGGCTGGGATTTGGTTTCCTGGTCCTGAAGGGTGTGCAACAGAATGAAATTCGGCGGTCCGTGCAGCTCCATCGGCAGGGATGCAACCAGGATCACCTGCTGTCCCGGTTGAATAGGCCCGGATTGCAGCAGTTCGGCGGCGACAAGGCCCACCATGGCCTCGACCGAAGCCGCCGGTTGGACCAAGGCCGGGACCACGCCCCACAGCATCGACAAACGGCGGTACGTGCGCGGATTCGGGGTGAACGCCAGGATCGGCGCGCAGGGCCGGGCTTTCGACATCAGCCTGGCCGAGCGGCCCTGCTGGGTGAACACCGCGATCGCGGAAACCTTGCGATCCTTGGCCAATTCCGCGGCGGCGTGCGCCAGAGCCGTAGGGTGGTCCTTTCCTTCACCTGACGTAAACCCTTTCCACCGTCCCCATTCCCCCAAGTGCTCCTCGGCTTTGTGCAGGATGGTCGCCATCGTCTGGACGGCCGCCACCGGATGGGCGCCGATCGCCGTCTCGCCGGAGAGCATCACCGCGTCCGAGCCGTCAAAGACGGCGTTGGCGACGTCGGAGGCTTCCGCCCGGGTGGGTTGGAGGTTGGCGATCATGGTTTCCAGCATCTGGGTCGCGGTGATGACCAGTTTGGATTTGAGATTCGCACGTTCGATGATTTTCTTCTGGATGACCGGCACGTCCTGCGGCGAGGTTTCCACGCCCAGGTCGCCGCGCGCCACCATCACGCCGTCGGCGGCATCCAGGATCGCCTCCAGCTGTTCGAGAGCTTCCCGCCGTTCCAATTTGGCGATCAGCGGAAGGTGTGATTTCGAAGGATCGGTCCGGCGGATGAACTCGCGGACCTCGGCGACGTCCTCCGGTTTGCGGACGAAGGAGATCGCCACCGCATCCACATCCTGCTCCAGCCCGAAGGCGAGGTCTTGCTTGTCTTTTTCGGTCAGCGCCGAGACGGCCAGGCGCACGCCGGGAAGGTTGATTCCCTTGTGCGGAAGCAGGACTCCGCCCTGTTCCACGCGGGTGAATATATCGGCGCCGCGCACGCTCTCCACCCGCAGGCGGATTCGGCCGTCGTCCAGGAGGAGTTGATCGTCCGGACGGACGTTGTGCGGCAGATCGGGCCAGGTGACGGATACTTCCTCGGCGTCCCCGGGGACGGTCCGCGCGGTCAGGATGAACGAACGGCCATTGGCAAGCGGGACGTGGCCTTCCCGAAGCGGACCGGTCCGGATTTTTACTCCCTGCAGGTCCTGCAGGATGGCGATCGACTGACGCATTTTGCCGGAGATCCCGCGCAGCATGCGGATGTTCCGTGCGTGGTCCTCAAGCGTGCCGTGGGAGAAGTTCAGGCGGGCAACGTCCATCCCGGCCCGAACCATTTCCACCACGGTCTCTTCGGCTTCGCAAGCCGGACCGATGGTGGCGATGATCCGGACCCGCCCGTGCTTGGAAAACAAATCGCTCATGGGGGATTCCCGCCTTTCATCAGACTCGGTACAGGTCGCGCGCCTGGCGGGAGAGATCCTCGCGGAATTCGGGGTGCGCGATGTCGATCAGCGCCCGGATCCGCTGGCGGATGTTCTTCCCGTACAGTTGCGCCGCGCCGAATTCGGTGACAATGGTGTGGACGTGGTTGCGGGTGGTGGTGACTCCGGCGCCGGGGGTCAGGATCGGCGCAATTTTGGTGCGCAGCGAGCCGTCCTTGCCCAGGTAGGTGGAGGGGAGGGCGATGATCGGACGGCCGCCCTTGGAGCGCGAGGCGCCGTACATGAAATCCAACTGGCCTCCCACGCCGGAATACAGCTTCGTGCCGATGCTGTCGGCGCTCACCTGGCCGGTGAGGTCGACCTCGATCGCGGAGTTGATCGCGACCACGTTGTCGTTGCGGGAAATGACGAACGGATCGTTGACGTGTTCGATCGGATGCAGTTCCACGAACGGATTGTCGTCCACGAAATCGAACAGCCGGCGGGTGCCGATCAGGAATCCGGCGATGATCTTGCCGCGGTGTATCTTTTTCCGGGCGTTGGTGACCACCCCCGCCTCGGCCAGGTCCACCATCCCGTCGGAGATCAGCTCGGTGTGAATTCCAAGATCCTTTTTGTCAACCAGGTGGCGCAGGACGGCGCCGGGGATTTCGCCGATGCCGGCTTGCAGGGTTGCCCCGTCTTCGATCAGCGGGGCGATGTGTTCGGCGATTTTCAAGCTGATCTCGCCCGGTTCGCCCATCGAGACTTCGGCCAGTTCGTAGTCGACCGGGATGAGGTAATCGATCTGGGAGATGTGCAACAGGGTGTCGCCCAGGACGCGCGGCATGCGCTCATTCACCTCGGCGATCACCAGGTGCGCCAGGGAGGCCGGAGTCTTCACCATGCCGCTTTCCACGCCCAGGCTGACGAAGCCGTGGGAATCGGGCGGGCTGACGTGGAGCAGAACGGCGTCCAGCGAAAGATGCCCCCGCCGGTACAACTCCGGAACTTCCGAGAGGAAACACGGCGTGAAATCCGCGCGCCCGTCGTTGACCGCTTGGCGGATGTTCTCGCTGATGAACATCGTGTTCACCCGCAGATGCCCTTCCATCGCCGGGGAGACATAATCGTCCGGACAAACCGTGAGCACTTGGTCGATCTCCACGTTGTGAACCTTCGGGGCGCGCCGCACGAGCGCATCGAGCAGCTTTTTGGGGACCGAACAGTTACCGCTCAGGTACACGCGGTATCCGTCTTGAATGGCCTCCACGGCACGGTCGCTGTCCACCACCTTGTGCGGATAGCGCGTTTTCCAATCGCTGAACATCCGAGTGATTTCCTCCCGATGAATCCGCGAATCCCTCTCGCGGAGGATTCCTTCCTGCGTCGCGCGTCCTGTAAAACCGCCAAGCGATCCGGCGGGATGCGCAAAAAGGCGCGGCGGGTCGCGGTGAAAGCTCAGCCCCCGCGTTGCGAGGTCCGCGGCGAAGCCGGGAAACGAAGCAGCCCAGCCGTCTCCTTTTTCTGCGGAAGAAGGAGATCGTCCCGGCCCGCCCGTTGGACGTTCCGGGACGGGCTGCGATTGCTCTGGTCGACCCGCTGCCCTAGGACGTGCCCGCAATCACGTGGTTGATGGCCTTTTTCAAGATCCCTCTAGGAGGGTGTTGAAAAAGTCCGGAGATGTCATTTGCGAGGAGCGAAGCGACGAAGCCGGCTCCTGCTTTTCCAGCGAAGGAGATTGCTTCGCTCCCTCCGGTCGCCCCCGCTGCGCGAGGACAGGCTCGCAATGACACCGATGAAAGGCTTTTCCATGCCCTGCTAGGATCCAGGAGCCAGCAAGTCCGCCAAGATGGCTTTTTGCGCGTGCAGGCGGTTTTCCGCCTGCGGAAAGATCAGGGATTGCGGGCCGTCGGCGACTTCGTCGGTGATTTCCTGCCCGCGGTGGGCCGGCAGGCAATGCAGGACGACAGCCTGCGGTTTGGCTTTCCGCAGCAGGGTGGCGTTAAGCTGGTAGCCTGCAAAGGCTTTCTCCCGCCGCGCCGTGTCCGCCTCCTGGCCCATGCTCACCCACGTATCGGTATACAGCGCGTCCGCGCCCGTTGCGGCTTCTGCGGGATCGCGGCAAAGGGTGATCTCGGCTCCGCTGGCTTCAGTGTCGCGGCGGGCCTGGGCGACGTCGGTTTCCGCAAGGGCGAATCCCTCCGGAGAAGCGATCGAGAAATGCACCCCCAATTTGGCGCAGAGGATCAGCAGTGACCGGGCGACGTTGTTGCCGTCGCCGATGTAGGCCAGGGTCAGTCCTCGGACGTCCTGAAAATGCTCCTCCAGCGTCAGCAAATCCGCCAGGGCCTGGCAGGGGTGATAGTCGTCGGAAAGGCCGTTTATTACGGGAACTTTGGAATAACGCGCCAGCTCCACGACGTGCTCGTGGGCGAAGACGCGGGCCATGACGGCATCCACGTACCCCGAAAGCACACGGCTGACGTCGGCGATGGATTCGCGCTGGCCGAGGCCGATTTCCGCCGGGGAGAGGTAGAGGGCATCGCCGCCGAGATGACGCATCGCCATGTCGAACGACACCCGCGTGCGCAGGCTGGGTTTCTGGAAAATCATTCCCAGCACTTTTCCGCGCAGGATCGGAGAGTTGACGCCCTCCGCGCGGTCCCGCTTCAACCGCACGGCCAAATCCAGCACGCGGCGGATTTCCTGGGCGGAAAAGTCTTTCAGACTGAGAAAATGACGAGCCATAAAAAACCTCTGGCGGTGCGGCGGCCGGAAAAGCTGAGCAAGTATAGCATATACGGATGGAATAACTTTTATTGCGGCGGAGAGATTTTTGGTTTTGGAAGCCCCTCATCCGTTTCCTTTGGGGAAAGCATTCTAGACTGCTCCGCCAGCGATCGCCGCGCCGGCGTCCATGGAAGCATCGGAAAACAATGGATCCCGGATATGAGCGCTCCCCATCGCGAGGGCAGGCGCCGGGATGACGAACCAAACCAAGAACGCCGGTCCTGCTTTTTTTTTGCACGGAAATAGACAGCCTGAGTAGCTGTAAAGAATATTGTTCCTCAACCTTCTCACTTGCCGGGTGCCGCAAAATGAGGAGGGAGGGATTTCATCTTCAACTCCGGTTTCTCCGTACGGGCGGAAGGCGGGCGGGGACGGGGTTGGACGGGAATGGTTAGCGGCAAATGTCGGCGCCGGTTGGTCGGAAAGATCCTTTTACTTGGGGCGGGGAAAAGCCAATTCAGTATCCTTTCAGGACCTGAAAACGGCGGAACACGGATGCCGTCAAGACTGCGGAGCGGTGGAATCGGACGATGGCGGGGAGGAGGGGGGCTCCTCGGGCGGAGAATTCGCCGGCGGCAGGGGAGCCAATGCGCCGGCCGCCAAGGCTTCCCGCACGAGTTCCTCCGGAGATTTCGGGTGCAGCCAGGCAAGCCATCCGGTACCCGGCGCCAGGCGGGTCGGAACCGGCGGCTCGCGGACTCCCAACAGGATGCTCACGGCCATGAGGAAGCCCCCCAGCCATTGGGTGGGGCTGAGCTCTTCCTTCAGAAGGAAGATGCCGAAAAACACCGTCACCAGCAATTCGCCCAGTCCGAGCAATGCGGTCTGGAGCCCGCCGATGTGCTTTACACCGGCGAACAAGGTAAGCCGCGAAAGAAAGATCGCCAGCGTCATGCCTCCCAAGGCCAGCCATGACAATTGCGAGTGCGGCTGGGTGAAGGAGGAGTTGAACAGCAGCATCGGCAGCAGCACCGCGGCGGAGGCGACGAGCGTGTAGAAAGTCACGGTCGGAGCGGGGACTTCGTAAAGAACGCGCTGATTGACCGGAAGATGGAGGGCGTACAGCGCCGAGGAAGCCAGCATCAGCAGGATGCCGACCAAATCCACGCGGTGATCGCCGGTCGAGGTGATCAGCACTATCGCCGGGATGGCGATTGCCAGGCGCACGACGCTCAGCCGCGAAGGCGCGTACCCGTCCAGGAGGAGGAACAGGGCGACGAAGCCCGGATACAAGGAATAAATGATGGCGCCCAAGCTGGTGTCGATGCGGGTGATCGCGCTGTAATAAAACAGCGCTCCAAGCGCGTTGATCCAACCCGCCAGCAGGCAGCCGATCAGTCCCATGGGGTAGATTTGCAGGAGGTTTTTTTTCCAGAAGAAGATGATCAGGAACAGCAGGAGTGCGGCACCGAGGGCGCGCAAGCCGACGACCTCCACCGGGAGAAACCCTCCGGAGAAGGCGGTTTTGCCCAGCGTGGGGGAGATGCCCATGAAGAAGGCCGAGGAGAGGGCTGCGGCAAATCCCGTGGTCCGGTTGGTCCAGGTCCGTATCCGTGTCATCCGGGAATCCTCATGGCATGCCGTCGCCTGGCGCCTCGGGGGTTTCCGCGCGATTCATTCCAGCGCCTTGTTGATCTCGGAAAGGAGATCGTCGTCGAAGAACGTGCCCTTTTGTAAAAGGCGTTGAATCTGCCCGCTGAGCCGGCGGCGCTCCTCGGGAACGAGCATCTTGGCTGTAACCACGACCACCGGAATGTCGGCCAGGTCGGGATCCTTCTTTAAAAGTTCCAGCAGCCCAAATCCGTCAAGCTCGGGCATCATCAGGTCCATCACCACCAAATCCGGCTGCTGTCGGCGGATGAATTCCATCGCCTTGGGGCTTTCGGAGATCTCGCTGATCTCGAAACCGCCGCGCGCCTGAAGGATGCGCCGGATCAGCCGGATGGAGTTCGGATCGTCGTCGACGATGACCACTTTGCGCAGGCGGAAGTCCAGGCGGTTGAGGGCGGCCAGCAGGCCTTCGCGCGGCATCTCGATTTCGGAAGTGCCGGGGAGCGAGACTTCCGTCTCCCAGCCTTCGCCGAGCACATCCCGGTCGATCGGCAGGGTATGCCCGGAAGCGTTGACTACCACGACGTCGTCGGGGCGGATGGTCCCTTGGCGGACGAGCTTAAACAGGCCGGCGAAGGCCACCGAGGCCGCGGGCTCCAGCGAAATGCCTTCCATCTTGGCGACAATGTGCGTTGCCCGGAAGGCTTCCTCGTCGGATACGGTTTCGAAAGCCCCCCGCGCCTCCGGCTTCGTCAGCCGCGCGCGCAAGAGTTGGTATGTCCGCCCGGGATCTCCGGTGGAAAGCGTGGAAATGTTCGTCACCGGAGAGGCCACGACATCGGGCTGGTCCAGTCCTTTTTTCCAGGCCGATGTCATCGGGGCGCATCCTTCAACTTGGACCACCGCGATGCCGGGCACGTTGGAGGACAATCCGAGGGTTTGCAATTCCTCGAATCCCTTAAGAACGCCCAGCGGTCCCATGCCGCCGCTGACCGCCTGGATGTACCAATCCGGACACCGCCACGGCGAGGATTTTAGTTTTCCGGTTCCGGTGAGTTTGGTTCCGAGGAGCGGCGTTAATTGCTCGGCCAACTCGAAGGCGATGGTCTTCATGGCCTCGACGGGGGTGATGCTTCGGGTTCCTTGGTCGATGAAAATCCCCTTGCGCTTGGCGAAGTCCGCCGCCACCTGCTTGGTGTGATCGTAGGTCCCGGTCACTTTAATCACCTGGGTGCCGTAGATGGCGACTTCCTGCATTTTGGCGGAGGGGACCATGCTGGTGAGGAAGGCCCACAGTTTGATGCCGGCCCGGGCGCAATAGGCGGAATAGGAAATGGCGACGTTTCCGGTGGAGGCCACCACGGCTTCGTGGATTCCGGCTTCCTTCAGGGCGGAGACCGTGAGCGCCGCCTGCCTATCCTTGAATGACGCCGTCGGACCCTGGCGCTCGTCCTTGATGAACAGGTTCGGCAGGCCGAGCATTAATCCCAGATTCGGGGCGTGATGCAAGGGGGTTCCGCCTTCGCCGAGGGTGACGATATTGGCCGCGTTGGTGATGGGCAGCAAATCCAGATAGCGCCAGAAATGGAAAGGCCGCTCCCGAAGCTGAAGGGCGAAGGTCTTGGCAAGGGTCGGATAATCGTAGCGGGCCTGCCGCCACCCGCTTTGGCACTTCGGGCAAAGCGGAATTCTGGGGGAATAGGGGTAGAAATTTCCGCAATCAATGCACTCCACCACGAAATGCGCGGCCATGACGTTTCATCCTGTTCGATTGTTCCCCCCGCCGGATCCGCCGCTTGGGCGGACCCGGCGGGCTGGGTTAGGTTGTTTTCTCGGACGGAAGGGGGGTGGTTGCGCTCTTGGATTCCGCGGGAAGCGGAGTGGTGGAGCTTCTCTTGTCGGCGGTCAACGGCGACGTGGGGCTCTTCCGTTCACCGGGAAGCGGCGATGTGGATTTCTTCGATTCCATCGAAAGCGGTGAGGTGCCGGGGATGCCCCGGTGCTCGTACAGCTTCAGCGCGCGGGCGATGCTTTCCAGCAGATCGTGCTCGGAGAATTGCTCCTTGCGAAGGATCGCCTGCGCCTGGCTGGAAACGGCCTCCATCTGGTCGGGGCTCATATCCGCCGAGGAGAGGACGATGACCGGGATCGGTTTGGTTTTCGGATTGGTGTGCAGGGTCGAGAGGACGTCGAATCCGGCCGATCCGGGCAGCTGCAGGTCCAGGATGATCAGGCTGGGCTTGTCGTTTTCCGCTCGTTCCACTCCGCTTTTCGCTTCCGCCACCATCGCCACTGAGAATCCGCTCAACTTTTCGAGGATGCGCTGGACAATCTGAGCTTCGTCAGGATTGTCTTCGATCACCAGAACGTTGTAGTCCTTGTGGTCTGTTTTTTCGAGCTTTTCCAAAGAGGACACCAGGTCCGTTTCCAGGATCGGCTTGACCAGGTAATCGGCGGCTCCCAGGCTGAGGCCGCGTCCGCGGTCCTCGGTGATGGTGCACAGGATGACCGGCAGCGGCCGCGTCACGGGATCCGATTTCAACTGGGCCAGAACCTGCCAGCCGTCCGGGGAGGGCATGTTCACGTCCAGCAGAATCGCGTACGGACGCAGTTCGCGGGCCATCGGAACCGCGCGGGCGCCGTCGGTCAACTCGACGATCGTATAGCCGCGGGGTTCGAGATAACGGCGGTACAGCTGAACCACGCCGGATTCGTTCTCCACCACCAGCACGGTCTTGCGGCCGGGGGCGGCCGCGGCCGCCGGAGCCGTTTCCGCGGCCGGCGCCGCCTTCGGCTGGAGGGCCGGCAGGGTGAAGTAGAAGGTGGAGCCTTTTCCGAGGATGCTGTCCACCCAGATCCGTCCGCCGTGCATCTCGACCAGGCGCTTGCAGATCGAAAGGCCGAGTCCGGTTCCGCCGGTGCGGCGGGTGGGCGAGGCGTCGACCTGCGAGAAGGCCTCGAACAATTTCGGGAAGTGATCGGAGGGGATTCCCGAGCCGGTGTCGGAGACGCTCACGACGATTTCCGGATAATTGTCCGGATTGGTCTGCAATTTGGCTTCGATGACGATGCTGCCCGATTCGGTGAACTTGGCCGCATTCGACAGCAGGTTCAGAAGGACCTGGCGGGCGCGGATCGGATCGGCGCGGGCCAGCGGGATGTCGTCGGGGATGTACTGCGACAGCCGGATCGGCTTGTCTTTAATCAGCCCCAGGGCGGTCGACGCCACGCTTTGAATCAGGTTTCGCATATCCACTTCCTCGAATGCCAATTCCATCTTCCCGGCGTCAATCCGGGAGATGTCGAGGATGTCGTTGATCAGGCCAAGGAGGTGCTGGCCGGCATTGTGGATCGCGGTCAAGTCCTGGTTCTGCAGGTCCGTGATCGGGCCGTCGATTCCTTTCAGAATGACGCGTGAAAAGCCGATGATCGAGTTGAGCGGCGTGCGCAGTTCATGGCTCATATTGGCGAGGAACTGCGTTTTCAGGCGGTCGGCTTCGCGCATTTCCTTCAGGGCTTCGCGCTCCACTTCGTAGGATCGGGCGTTGTCGAGAGCGACGGCCACCTGGTCCGCCAGGGATTGCAGAACGGAGATGTCCGCCGGCAGGAAGGCATTCGCCCGCGCGACGTGAATGTCGAGGGCGCCGAGCATGCGGTCGCCGATTTTCAGCGGCAAGGCCAGCTGGGTCTTTGTCTCCGGCAGGGTGGGATGCGCGCGGAAGTACGGATCCTTAGAGGCGTCGAGCGCGGCGTACGGTTTTCCGTTTTCCGTGACCTGGCCGACCACCGTCTTCGATCCGACGGCGATGCTGTGCTTGGCTTCCTTCATCTGCACCCCGGGCTGGCCGGTGGCTTCCCGGACGACGGCGTATTTGCCCTGTTCGTCGAGGAGGTAGATCGCGGTATGGTAGAAGCCGAACCGCTCCCGCAGGAGGTTCACCGCGCGGGAAAGCAGGGTGCCGGTTTCCAGCGTGGAGGTGGCGAGGCGGCTGACTTCAGCCGCGATCTCCAGTTGTTGGGCGCGGCGCTGGGCTTGGTTTAGCAGACGGTAGTTGTCGAGAGCGACCGAAAGCTGGGCGCCGACCGTCTCGAGAAACCGCACTTCGCTGTGCGAGAAGGGGTTGGCCACCCGGCGCACGGCTTGCAGAATGCCGATGTTTTCACCGCGGACCCGCAACGGGACCGCGACCATCGAGGCGATGGCAAGGTCGGCCAGCACCGGGCGCACCATCCCCGACAACCGGTCGTCTTCCTGGGCATGGTTGCTGACCACCGTCTGGCCGCTTTGCAAAAGGTCGAAGAATGGATACAGCACGCCGGGGAAGCGAGTCCCGTCCTCCACCGATGGCTGATCCGCGTCGGCCATGTGCGCCACCTGCTGTACGTAGGTCTGGCCGGTTTCTTCGCCGAAGAGCTGGATCGAGATGCTGTTGAGGACCACAGCCGTCCTGCACGAGTCGAGCGCTTCCTGCATCAGCTGTTCCTCGCCGCCGGCCTTCTGCAGGCGCTGCGAAGTTTGGAACAGTGTGACCGCTTCGCGCAGGGCCTGCTCCGTCTGGTTGTGCAGGCGGGCGTTTTGGATGGCGGTCGACGCCTGGGCGACGATCGTCTCCGCCAGACGCAATTCCTCCGGCGTAAAACTGCGGCCTTCTTCCAGCAGGTGCATGCCGACCAAGCCGATCGTATTGCCCTCGGCGACCAGCGGCAAGAGGACCAGGGTGCGGGTGCGGTGCTCATGCTTTTCGCCGGGCAACAGCGGCCGCAGCGGGTTTTCACTCACGCCGGTGAAGATCGTCGGACCGCGCTCGACGACCGCCTTCTGAAGCATCGGCGATTCTCTCGCCGAGACGAAGATCGTCGGACTCGAACGGTCCAGACGGCCCGGCTGATCGCTGACCAGGGTCAGTGTGGATTTGTCCTCGGAGAGCAGCGAAATGCTGGCGTGTCCCAAGGACAGTGCCCGCGCCAATTCGGACGCGATCGTATCCAAACTCGTAAGCAGGTCCAGCGAACCGGCGACCGAAGACACCACGCGGTTGACCAGCGCGAGTTCTTGGGTGCGGGCGGCGGCTTGGTGAAACAACCGGGCGTTTTCCAGCGCCAAGGCCAGCTGGTCGGTGATTTCCTCCGCCAGCATCCGGTCTTCGTCGGTCCAGTAGCGTTTTCCTTCCTCGTCGCGGAATTCAAGCACGCCGAGGATCTGATCCTGCAAGCGGATCGGAACGGCCATGACGGAATTGGGCTCGCCGTGCCCGTCGTCGCCCGGCTGGGCGACCACCAACTCTCCGCTGGTGAGCGCTTTCTGTGTTTCAGGCGTATTGTAGGCTTCCAATCGCTGAAGTCCGCCCATGTCATCGTGGAAAAGCACCGGATGGACAGTGAACGGGGCCGATTGCGAGGTTGCCGAAAGACTGCGCAGCGACAATGGACCGGTACCCTTGAAGGGGGGCAGGGGACCGGACTTCTTCGGCGGTATCTGCGGCAGGGCGGCAGGCTTTGCCTCCTGCGGAGGGGTTGGCGGCGCGGCGGAGGCTGGAGCCGCGGATGGAGCCGGTTCGGCGGCTTCCATCGTCGGCGCGGGGAACGCGGTCGGCGGCGCAGCGGAGGCCGGAACCGCGGATGAAGCCGGTTCGGCGGCCTCCATCGCCGGCGCGGGGAAAGCGGCCGGCGGAGGGGTTGGCGGCGCGGCGGAGGCCGGAGCCGTGGATGGAGCCGGTTCGGCGGTTTCCATCGCCGGCGGTGGAGTCGGCGGCGCGGCGATTAACTCGGGTTTGGCTGTCCCCATAGATGGAACGGGTACGGTTTCTGCGGGATGCAGGAAGGCCGATTCCGGTGGAACCGCCGGGGTGGGGGCGGTATGCTCCGCTTCGGGAACTTCCGGCGCCGCCAATGGAGCAGGCGCCTGCGCGGCCGAGGGAGCGCTTTCCTTCCCGGGCTCGAAGAAGGGCGTTGCCGATTCCGTGGGTTCAACCGGAAGGAATTCGACTTCCTGCGGAGTTGCCGGCGCCGCCGCAACCGGTTCTTGGATTTCCTGCCCAAATTCGGACGGCGGGGTTTCGGCCGGAGATTTTCCGCCGCCCGCCGCCAGATCCCGATCGGTGATTTTCTTCAACGAAGGGGCGATGGAGGGCAGCAATTCCTCAAGCGACGGCCTATGCAGGCGTTTATCGGCATCGACCTGCCCGGCGGATTCCAAAATGCTGCTGATGCTGGGGGCCGGTTTGCGTTCCGGAAGCGGTTTGGTGGGCTTCCTCTTGGCCGGTTCCGCCGCGGGGGGCTTCCCTTCCGGGAAGGGTTTGGTGGCGCGCTTCCGGGGAAACGCCTTCGCCGGAGTCTCCTCAAACGGTGCGGCGGCGGTTGTGAACAGCGGTGTGGTGATCCGCTTTTTCGGAGCGGCGGGCTCTTCTGCCGGGGCCGCAAACGTTTTGGTGATCCGTTTTTTCTTTTCTACGGCCGCAACCGCTTCCGCCGGAGGTTCTGCGGAAACGGGGGTGGGCCTGGCGGCGCGCTGCTTCGGCGCCGCGGCCGGCCGGCGGACGCGTTTGGCCTGCGGCGGGAGGGGTTCGGCCGTTTGCGGGACGGACGGCGCCGGACGGGGCTTGGCGGCCCGTTTTCTCGGTTCGGGGGGAACGGCTTCGAATGCGAGTTCATCTACAGCGGCGGGCTTGGCCGCTCGGCGTTTTGGCTTACCCGCGGGAGCAGCCTCGGCGGAGACGGAGGACGGGATTGCGGCCGGCGGCTTTACGGCCCGTTTCCGGGAGGGTGCCTTGGCGGTTTCAAAGACGGCCTCCGGTATCTCCGGTTTCGGTTTGCGCCGCAGCCTGGCTTTCTGGGCGCCGGGGATGGCGTCCGCCGCTCCTGCCATGGCCGCCGCGGCCGCGGTTGGCTTTCGAGGGCGCGGGCGCCGTGCTGGGGTTGCCGCCGCAGCGGAGGCAGGAGCTTCCGCCGCGGATGCGTCTGCCTGCCTGGCGGGACGTTTCCCGGAGGAAGCCGCCGGCTTGCGGAATTTGACCGGCGCGTGGACCGGGGCCGCCGACTGCAATAGCTGGACGACCGCACGATAAGTCGACGCCTGCCCTTCGTCGTTCATTCGGGGAAGGGCGTTCATCAACAGAAGGATCATCGAACCGTTGCGGTGATTGGCGGTCAGGAACAAATTGTCGATCGGCTCCCCCGATTCGATGGCCGCGCGCAGTTTTTGTGCGGATTCCGGCAGCAATCCGCACTCCTCCAACGGCCGTCCCTTGGTTTGCGAAGCGCGCAGGCCCAGCAGCGGATAGATCTCATCCGAGCACCACAGGCTGTTGCCCTCGGTGTCGAATTCCCAGACCCATCCGCTGGGCGCCGACGAAGGTTCGCGGCTCCGACGGGGCTTCCGTTCGGGCGCGACCGGGACGTCCGGTTCCGAGACCCCCGAGAAGAGGGTCTCAAGCTGGCTGAGCGATCGCTTGATGGACATATTCATCCAACTCCTGAGCCAGGGCGCGGTACTGCAGTGCGGCCCGGCTTTCGGGGGCGTACTCGGTGATCGGCTT
>JAFGKK010000059.1 GCA_016928575.1 Anaerolineales bacterium | reverse complement strand
TACAATCTCGTCGCTGATGATGGAGGGTTGGTATGGGGCGGCCGGATTACACCGGAATCGGTGGCCGAATTGACCGGAATTTGCAGCAGGGAGGATAGGGGATGAGGAGCAATTTGGTTCTATGAAAAAGATGTATTCGAGACTTCTAAAAAAATGTCTTGCTGAGCGTCCGCCCTCGGCGCGGTTTTCGACCGGGGGAGCGAAGCATCTATTCCCGCGTTTCTTGACCCTCCGCTGCGCTCAGGGCAAAGCCTTCGGACGGTCCTACATTCCGATGTTTCGCTCTGCTTTGGGATAGCGATTTTGGATGCCGGATTTGAAATTACTTCAAGCGTTTCCTGACCTTCGCATACTGCGAAAGCAGGTGCACCCACCAGGGCGACAGCCGGCCGAACACCCGCGCCCGGCGGAAGGCTTCGCCCAAGGAGGACCCGTCGTGGAAGGGAGGCAGCTCCAACCCGGCGGCGCCGATCTCGAGGGCGGCGTGCGCGTCGGAGCCGGCGGTGAGAGGAAGCCCGTGCGCGCGGGCGAATTCCGCGGCTTGGCGGTTGTCGGCGGCGAACAGGCAGCGCGCGTTGAATCCCTCGAGCGCGTCGACCAACGGGACGATCCGCGCCAGGGTGATTTCGTTCCATGCGCCGCGCCGGAAGCGGTCGAAGGGATGCGACACGCTCACCGCCGCGCCTTGTTCCCGCAATCGGGCGATGGTCTCCTCCGGCGTCAGCCCGCGCGGAATTTCCTTACGGACGTAGAAACCCAGCAGTTCCCCCTCCGAGGTTTGGATTTCCTCGCCCGGGACGATCAGATCCGGCGCCAACGCCGCGGCTTCCAGCGCGCCGCGGATCGTGTTGTGGTCCGTGACCGCGACCCTGTCCAAACCGGCGCGGCGCGCCGAATCGATCAAGGATTGGATGCCGGTCAGGCCGTCCTTCGAACAGACCGTATGGGTGTGAAAATCCGCGCGCCAAAATCCGCTCATGGGCAAAGCCATCCTTTCAGAGAAGGTTTGCGTTAGGGAGCCGGAAGAGCAACCGGATGCCGAACCGGCTGACCATTGACGACGGACCATGGACAACGTCCGACAATCATGGTTAAACTGGCTGGCCGCGGCCGCCGGAGTCGTTTTGTGTGAGGTCGTCCGCCATAGCCTGCCGTCCGTCGTTCGTTGTCCGCTTCCACAAACGCGGCGTGATCGACCAGGCGGCCAATCCCAGAGCAACCCCAAACCACAGAGTCGCGAGGCGGATCAGCAGGGTGGCCGCGCCGGCCTCGGCGTGATCCGCCGTCGCGGTCAAGAGCAGCAGGGCGGTGATGCTGGCTTCCGCCGCGCCCAGCCCGCCGGGAAGCGCGGACAGGGATCCGGCCAACGTGGAAACGGCCAGCGAGAAAACCGCGCTGGCGAACGTGGCGCCAGACGCCGGAAGCCCCAATCCGATTAGAATCAGAAAAAAGCCGACACCTTCCCCGAGCCAGGACAGAGTCCCGATGCCGACCGCGAAGAGCAAGGGGCCGGGCTGGAGGAGTAGATAGCCGGCCTCGTAAAACTCTCGCAACGGATGAATCCGCTTGCCGACGACCGGGAGCCGCTCCATCCGATCGAGTATGGCGCGCGCCAGCGGTCTAATCTGCGAAAGCGCGATCACCGCCAGCGATCCGGCCAAGACCGCCAGGAAGGCCGGTCCCAGGGAGGGAACGCTGAAGATCCCGAAGGCGGAGAGGATCAGCACCGCCAGGCCGTCGCTGAAGCGCTCCGCCAGCACGACCGGCAATCCGCGCGAGAAGGGAATGCCGCTCCATTCGGAAAGCCACAGCGCCTTAAGCGCTTCGCCGACCTTGCCAGGAGTCACCGCCAGCGGAAAACCGGCGACGAACAGCCGGGCGCTGTCGGCGGGCGGCAGATTCCGGGCGCCGATCCGGCGGATGTAATAGTGCCATTTGACGAACCGCAGAATATAGTTGAACAGCGTGCAGCCCAGCGCCAGCACGAAAAATCCCCAGGGAAAATCCGAGAGGAGTTTTTCCAGTTTGGAAAGGTCGGACCAGAGCGCCAGGGCCGCCGCAACGAGGACGCCCAAACCGAGGCCGATCAGAAGCCGGTTGCGCAATTTATCCATCGGCTATTCCTGGCGGGCGGAGATTCGCCTGCGGCGGAGGCGGCGCGGATCCTCCATCTGTTCCTTCCGGAATTCCAGGGGGGGCGCCGCCGACCAGTAATGCCTTGGTTGGACAAGCATCGATTCAATGAAATTTCCCTTTCCCCCGTTTCCAAAGGCGAAAATCCGTCCGATTTTACCGCAATCGGCATACCGCGTCGGCGGCCTCCGCCGCGGATCGGAAATCGTTGTTATAATCGGGCTCGATCATTGCCCGGTCCAGACATCATGATCCATCCTACGGAGGCGAATCCATGACGCGCTTTTTCTCGTTTGTCGCCGGGTCGGTTCTGGGTGCGGCCGTCGGCGCGGCTTTGGCGCTGCTGTATACCCCCTACTCCGGAGAGGAGTTGCGTGAACTCGCCCGCGAGGCGGCGTATGCCCGGCGCGAGCAGTTGGAGGCGCGCATGCGCGAACTGCAGGATTCGCGCAGGCGGTCCGCGCCGCCGGAAGAGGAAGTGTAAAAAAAGAGGCTGCCCTCGGGCAGCCTCTTTTTTGTTTAGTTTACCCGTTGACGATGATGAATTGGTAGGGAGCCTTCTGCCTGGTATACCGGGCGGTTCCCAAAACCATCAGGTACACTTCCTCGCCTTCCGCCGGCGTGATCCGGTATCCGCCGGACATGCGGTCGTCGAGCGCCATCTCCTCCACGGTTGTGGAATCCCCCGTCCGGACAACGAAAACGCGGTAACTCTGGGGGATGACGTTCTGGATCCGGGCGAATCCGAGGGCTTCCCAGCCGTCAAGCCCGTTCTCGAAATCCGTGGCATATCCGATTTCGGGGATGCGGATATTGTCGACCGCCAAACCTTCCATGTGGAGATTGGCGTCGGTGATATATTCGAATCGGACCAGCACGTTCTTTCCGGCGTAAGCGGAGAGGTCCACCGATTCCTCGACCCATCCCTCACTGGCGCCGGTCCAACCCCATCCGTAGTTGCTTCCCAGGGGGTTGTAATCGGTTCCGTGTTCCGTACGCAGGAGCTGCCAGGTATTCCCGCCGTCGGTGGAGGCTTCCAGGTAGGCGTAATCCCAATCCTCCTCGATGTCGTACCACAGATCGAATTCCAGCGTGGCGGGTTTTCCGGCCGGGAGGTCGAAGGCGCGGGTGAGGATCATGTCGGAGTTGTCGCTGCGGTTCGACCAGGCATAGTATTTCCCCCCGCGGGCCTCGGCCGACAGGACGACGGTTTCCGTCTGCCCGGCGAAATAGATGGTAGAGGGGTCTTGACAGCGGATCTCGTAGTAGTCGAAGCCGAACTGCGAGACCTTCTTGGATTCCTTCTGCGACGGGCAGGTTTTTATGGTGCGGATGTCTCCGAGTTCCGGAGCGGTGGGATAGTCGCGGAAGCCGAAGCGGCCGTCCGCAAAGGAGGCATCCTGCAGGAGCATGGCGGCGCCGAAATCGGCGATCACGTCCTCGGCGGTGAGCAGGCGGGCGCCCGACGGGTCGGATAATTCCAACTGCCGGAAGAGGTCGTCGATCCCGTTCAGGCCGTTCAGGGGATTGCGGACCAGCGCCTTGGTCGCCTCCGAGCCGAAGCGGCCGAGCAAATACTTCATGAACATGAACGAAGCGCCGTAATGCAATCCGGAATCGTTCTCGGTGATGTCGATCCAAGTATTCAATTGCAGGTCGGTGTCGTTGGCGTAGGCCCAATCCCAGCCGCCGGTGGTATACCCGTTCAGGTCAACCGCCAGTTCCGCGAAGCCCTCGTCGACCCAGGAATCCTCGTTCGGATCCCCGTTCTTGTGAATCATGTGCTGAAATTCGTGCGCCAGCACGGCCAGCACGAATTTGTCCCGCAGATCCTCCAACTCGCCGTTGATATAGAACATTTCGTGTTCGTTGGAGAAGGGATGCGCCAAATGCGATACGGAATCCACCGACATGTAGTAGCCGGCGGCGTAGGCGCCCATGCCGCCGGTGTAGAGGATGTAGATATGCACGTCCCCGTCGATGCCGGGAGACCATTCGGGACCGAAGAACTCCCGGTCGGTGGGATAGATCTGCTCTTCGAAAATATCGGTTACGTAACGGATGTCATCGTCGTCGGCTTCGATTTCCTGATCGACCCAAAAATAGACGTGCGGGGTCCCGTAGCGCATGACCGCGGTCCGGATGCTCGTTTCGTTGGTCCCGGAATCCATGACGTAAAAATCTTCTTTCGTTCCGACCGGGACGGGCGGTGCGTTTTCGGTCACCACCCGGGGGATGTTCTTAATTCCCTTCAGCCGCTCCACCTGTTCGACAACATCGCCGGCGGGCGGATCGGCTTCGGCGAGGCTTTGAAGTGTTTCGAATGCCTCGGCGGGGGCGGGGTCTGAAAGCTCAAGCGGATTTCCCGGCAAGGCGGTGGGGGCAGGTCCGGGGTCGGGCGTCCGGGTGTAGCCGGATTGGTCGGTCGCGATCGGAGTCCCTTCCTGTGTGGGCGCAACTGCGACGGACTCGGTGGACGATATTGGGAAGGGCAGCAACCCCAGGATGACGACCGAACTGCCGCCCACGGCGCAACAGCAGATGCAAGCTGCGAGGATCAGCGCGATCGGCAGGAAGACCTTTTTTCCGTTGTCCATGGTTTCTCCTCCTTTTTCTGAATCGGTATACGCAACTTTCATCCGGGAAGCCCGCCGGATGGGACGGACCGCTCGGGCGTCCGCTTCACGGCGGCGTCACTTCCGGCGCCGGGAGGATTCTCTCTTCGGCGGGATCCGGGCGAGGCATTCGATCTCCACGTCCGCGCCCTTGGGCAGGGCGGCGACCTGGACCGTCGTCCGCGCCGGGGGATCCTGGGGGAAAAATTCCGCGTACACGGCGTTCATCCGCGCGAAATCCGCCATGTCGCGGAGGAAGACGGTCGTTTTCAGGACGTCCCGCATCGACCCGCCGGCGGCTTCCAGCAGGCGCGCGCAATGCGAAAGCGCTTGCCGGGTTTCCGCCGCGACGCCGCCGGGGATCCGTTCGCCCGTCGCGGGATCCAAGCCCAATTGGCCGGACGAGAAAAACAAATCCCCGGAAAGGACGGCCGGAGAATACGGGCCGATGGCTTTAGGGGTGTTTTCGGCGGAGAGGATTTTTCTTTCGGCCATGGCTGCCTCCGATGCGCGCTGTTGTGGGCGGTTGCCGTTAAGGATGGGGCAAAGATGTGCGGCGGACGAATTCGAGAGTCCCCCATTCAGCGGGCGTATTATAAAGAAGGCATATGCCCGCGTCAAGCAAACGGCCGCTGGCGCGTGCTATAATCCGATCATCCGGTGGATTATGGACAAAGATTTCTGGCACGACTTGTACCCGACGTCGGAAACCCGGAGGCGGTTGTTCCGCGCCACCATCCTGCGGATCTACCTGCCGATCGGCGTTGCGGCGCTGATCGCGATCGGAATCGGCGCGGCCGCGTTCGCCACCGCGCGCGGAGGTGATCCCGCTCATCCGGCGCAGTTGGCGATCCTCGTTCTGGCCGCCGGCTTGCTCGCCGCGGGGTTCGTCGCCTGGCTGATCATCCTGGAGTCGATCTGGCGGATCGAGAACGTGATGCGGCGTCTGCCGGAATTCACCGGATGGATGCGCCTGCATTTCATCCTCGGCGCCCGGTCCTGGAAGCGCGGGGCGAATACCGTCAAGCGGTCGGCGGACTCGGTATTGCGGTTATTCAGCCAGCGAGCGCACGGCAGCGGATGGGCGCCGCTGCGGCGGCGCTACGGCCGGAGGGCGGATCCGGATGAATAAGCCGCCGGCTTTGCGGGGGAAGGGCAACGCGGGCAATCTGGCTGTCCTAGCGGCGGGCGGGGTGATCGGCGCGCTGGTCGGCGTCGGCGCGGCCTATGTCTTGATGGAAGCGCGCGAATCGCGCTCCCGCGAAACGGGCGCGGACCTGCCGATTCTCTCCTCCGGCGCCGCGGTCCGGCTGGGGGTCCTGCTGTTTGGGCTGCTGCGGCAGATCGGCGATCTCACCCGCGGCAGGTGATTTGCCGCGCGGCCGCCTTTACCCCCGCAACACCCAAAGCACCCAAACCCCGATCATCGCCAGTCCGATCAACAGCTTGACTCCGAACGACAGCCCGCAGCCCGCGAGCGCCGTTCCGGCGGAAGCGGCCGCCTTGCGCCAATCGCGGTGCCGCCGGTACTCGAGCGCCGCCAGCGCCGCCAGCCCAAGCAGGATGCCGGCCAGGGGCGTGAGCAACAGGGATCCAAAGACCAGGAGCATGCCGCCGAGTAGCATCGAACCCAGGGACGTGCCGGCGGATTTCAATCCCAGGCCGGTGATCCAAATATCGGAAGACAGTCCGGCGAGGAGCAGCAGCGTGATGACCCCCATCGCTAGCGCGCCTCCCCAAGTGAATCCGTTCAGGATGCCGTAGCCGAGGGCGGCCAGCCAGATCAGCTCGATGCCGGGCAGGAGGGGCAGAAGGACCCCGGCCAATCCGAGGAGCATGAGAAAAACAACGACGCTGAGCAGCATCCACTCCGTCATGCCATCTCCGGGAAAGGATTTTTTGGGGGGCGGGATACACTTCCGGCGGAATGGTCTGGGACCGGAAAAATTATATCGTACCCCCGGGCAGCGACTCCACCCATCTCCGCACCCTAGTCTACGGCCTGCGGGCCGGAGCGTTGCCGGACCGGGAAGATCCTCCCGGGCGGGAAACCGGCAGAGCGGAGGAATCCGCGGGATCGACACCGGAGCATTCGACCGCTGATGGCCCTTGAATCCGTCCTGCGCTCCCTGCGCGCCGATCCGCATCTCGCGCCGAACATCACAGTGTGGGAGCGGATTCCGCCGCGCGAAACGGACCTCGTCCCGCTGCCGGAAGGGCTGCGGCCTGAAATACTCTCGGGCTTGCGCCGCGGCGGGATCGAACGGCTGTACGCGCACCAGGCCGCCGCGCTGGAAGCCGCCGGACGGGGAGAGCACGTGGTGCTTGCCACCGGGACCGCCTCCGGCAAGACGCTGGCCTACAATCTACCCATCCTCCAGCGCCGGCTGTCTGAACCGGATTCGACGGCGATGTATCTGTTTCCCACCAAGGCGCTGGCGCGGGATCAGGCGGCGGAACTCGCGCGCTGGGAGGAGGTCCTCGCGGCCGGCGGGATGGGCATCCGCCTCTACGACGGCGACACGCCGCAATCGCGGCGCGGCGAATACCGGCGCAGTGCGCGATTCCTGGTGACGAATCCGGACATGCTCCACCTGGCCATCCTGCCGCACCACACCCGCTGGGCGGAGTTCCTCTCCCGCCTGCGGTACGTGGTGCTGGACGAGGTGCATGTCTACCGCGGGGTTTTCGGCTCGCACATGGCGAACGTGCTGCGCCGGCTGGGGCGGATCTGCTCCTTCTATCAACCCGCCGGACCCGGGCCGCAGTTTTTTATGACCTCGGCCACGATCGCCAACCCGCGCGAACTGGCCGAGCGCTTGATCGATTCGCCGGCGACGCTGATCGACCGGGACGGATCGCCGCGGGCGGAGAGGCACCTGATCCTCTACAATCCGCCGCTGGCGGATCCGGCGCTCGGCCTACGCCGATCCTACCTGCGCGAAACGCAGGAATTGGCCCTGCGGCTGCTGCAAGCCGGCGTGCAGACCGCGGTCTTCGCCCGCACCCGGCGGTCGGTGGAACTGCTGCTCGGCGCGCTGCGGGATCGGGCCTCCGCGGCGGGGCTGGATCCGAAATCCATCCGCGGATACCGCGCCGGGTACCTTTCCGAGGAACGGCGCGAAATCGAGGCCGGATTGCGCGCGGGGACGGTGCGCTGCGTTGTGGCGACCAGCGCGCTGGAGCTCGGGGTGGATATCGGCTCGCTCGGCGCGGCGGTGATCGCGGGGTACCCGGGCACGGTGGCTTCGTTCTGGCAGCGGGCGGGCCGCGCGGGGCGGCGCGATTCAGAATCACTGGCCGTATTGGTGGCCGCGTCCGATCCGCTCGACCAATTTCTGATAGGCCATCCGGAATTCCTGCTCGGCCGTTCGCCCGAACATGCACGGATTAATCCCGACAATCTCGCCATTCTCGCCGGCCACCTGCGCTGTTCGGCCTTCGAAATGCCGTTCGCCTCTGGCGAGCGGTTCGGTGCCGCCGATGCGGGGCCGATCCTGGAGGCGATGGCCGAGGAGGGCGAACTGCACCGGGCCGCGAACGGCGAGGTTTCCTGGGTGGGCGAGGCGTATCCCGCGGCGGAGATCAGCCTGCGGACCGCCGGGGCCGACCGGGTGATGGTGCAGGAGATCCGCGACGGACATCCGCGCCTGATCGGCGAGGTGGACCGCGCGGCGGCCCCCGCCTGGGTGCACGCCGGCGCGATCTACCTGCACGAAGGGCGGACGTACTTCATCGAATCGCTGGATTGGCGGGCGGGGACGGCCGCGGCGCGTCCGATCGAAGCGGACTACTACACCGAAACCTCGCAGGACGTCGAGTTGGAGGTGCTCGCCGTGCGCGACGCGTCGGAAGGCGGCGTGCTGCGGCGGGCCTGGGGCGAGGTGCACATCACCGCGCGCACGGCCGCCTTCCGCAAGGTCCGGCGGGCGACGGGCGAGACGGTCGGGCACGGGGAGATCGACCTGCCCCCGAACGAGTTTCAGACGGCCGGCTGCTGGCTGTGGGCCGCGCCGGATGCGTTGGCGGCCTTCGAGGGGGAAGCGCGCGAATTCCTGGCGCTGATCGGGCCGAACAACTACGGCCCTTCCTGGACCGAGGCGCGCCGCGCCGCCCGCGCACGCGACGAATTCCGCTGCGCGCGCTGCGGGGCACCGGAATCCCTGCGCCGCGAGCACGACGTCCATCACCTCGTCCCGTTCCGTTCGTTCGGCTATGTTCCCGGCCAGAACGAGAACCACAAGCTTGCGAACGCGGTGGAGAACCTGGTCACGCTGTGCCCCGCCTGCCACCAGCGAGTCGAAGCCCAGCAAGGGACTCACACCGCCCTCGGCGGGCTGGCCCACGCGCTGCACAACCTCGCCCCGCTGATCCTGATGTGCGATTCGCGCGACATCGGCTGTTCGGCCGAACTGCGCGGAAAGGAAACCGGCGCGCCGACGGTGACCTTCTTCGACAACGCGGCGGAAGGCCTCGGACTTTCCGAGGAGCTGTACGATGCCCTGCCGCGCCTGCTCGCCTCGGCGGCGGACCTGATCCGCGATTGCCCCTGCGCCGCCGGCTGTCCGGCGTGCGTCGGACCGGTCGCCCCGGGCGCAGGCCCGGTAAAAGCGGCGGCCCAGCGCTTGGCGGAGATCCTGGCGGGTGGAAAAGCCGGATAATGGGGTCCTCCGGAATTCGCACATTCCACCGCAATCAAATATTGGTGAAGAAAATGGAAGGCGGCGACTTGAAAACGAGGGGCAGAACCCAAGAACCCGCTCCGCCGTGGCTGCCGGCGACCTGGGAGGCGAACCTCGCCGCCTCGGTCATCCTGGTTGGGATGATTCTGACGTCCGTAGTCCTGGCCGTGTGGTTCGATTTCACCGTGGTGATGGTCGTCGGGCGGTCGCTGGTGATTCTTCCCGGCTTGGTTTAGGCGGTGGTGCGGAGGTTCCCCTTGCGGGAAACGTTTGGTGTGCGTCTGATCTCCGCCGGCGCGTGCCTGAGGAGCATCCTGGTGGGATTTGCCTGCTGGACGATTTGTGCGGCGGCGGCCGTCCTGTTGGAGAAGCCGCTCCGGCGATCCCGATGCCTTCGGATGCCTGGCAACCCGCCGCTTACGCCCCGGCCTGCGTCATCGTCGCGCCGCTGATGGAAGAACCGGTCTGCCGCGGCTTCATTCTACGCGCCTGGATGCGGCGGGGCGTCTTGGCAGGCGTTCTGCTTCCGGGTTTGCCGTTCGGATTGGTTCACTCGCAGATCGCCGGGTTGCTGCCGCCGGCCTTTCCGGGAATCGTGCTGGGCGTGCCGGTGTAACGCAGAGGGATCAGCCCTCGGCACGCTGCTGGCGCACGGCTCCTACAATCTCCTCCCGGCGGTTTTTTCCTTAATCCCTTCGCTCATGGAGATTCCGGTCGAAGCGATCCGCCTCGCCGGATCGGCCGCGATCCCCGTTCCGGATTTTCTCCCGCGGGTGTGTTACCAGACTCGCCGGAAGCCGCCGGTCGTGAATCCCCCCGGCGAAACGCCGTCCGCCGTTTGACCGCTCCTTTCCTTGGGGATCGTCCTCGCGCTATTCTTACTGATGGCTCTGTTCGAAATCTTCATGCGGATGTCGCTGGGGTTGACAGCGGGAGTCCTGTCAGGGGCAGGCCGGCGGGCGGAGTGCACAAGGCGGGCAGCCGGGAATCGCTTGCGTTTTTTCCGGAACAAATGCCCTGGATTCCTGTTGCGGCCGACCGGGAATGGCGATCATAATCCGTGCGCCCAAGGGATGCAGGAAGCCCAGCATCTCTGCGTGACTCCGGTAGGGACTCGGAAGCGTAATCAAAACGATAGGGATCTCCTCCCCTCCCTTCCTTTTTCTTTCTTCACTCCAAACGCCTACACCCATCCCTCGCTTTCCCTCGCTTCGCTCGGGACAGGCCGCTCGGGACAGGCCGCTCGAGGACAGGCTTCCCCCTCTCCTGACTTCTGTCCGGAGAGGGGGAAGGGGTCAGGGGACAGGGGCGAGGATGGAAAAGTGCAGGATTTCTTTTCAAAAATGAATACGCCGAGCAGACACCGCTCTCTAAAAATTTTTACGTGGCAATAGACTGCCTGAACAGTAAAAATTTTCTCCAATGGACTCCGGCTGCGAACACGGCGGGGTTGCCATCTGCGGAGTTTGGGGAATTTCTTTTTATCCGGAGACCGTTGCCCGAGCGATCGCGTAGATCGGCGCGACGGTCCGAATCCGGTTTGCCCCTGTGAAGTATTTTCGATGCAGGTCCCCAGCCGTCATGTTCGCGATCCGGCCGAACCCGCGCGCCTTCAGGAACGGTTCGATCTCGCCCGGCTCGATCCCGAATTTCAGCCCTTCGCCGGTGAAGCGGCTGGTCCGCTGCATGCGGACCACTTCGCCGCGTTTTTGCTCCGCACGCAAAGCAGAAGGATCCATGTAATCAAAAACGATCGCGCTGCCGGGGGCGGATTGCCCGGCGACGAAGGCCAAGGTTCGGCCGACGGCCGCGGGGGTCAGATAATGAGTCACTCCTTCCCAGATAAAAAACGTCTTCCGGCCCGGATCGTACCCGGCTGAAATCAGTTTCTCCAAATCCTCGGCGTTGAAATCGACCGGGACATACGCGACGTGCGGGGGCAAGGCGCCGAGGCCTCGCTTCACCTTCCCGATTTTCAGCGCCTGCGTGGCGGGCTGATCCACTTCAAACACGCGCACGCCTTGTTTCGCCTCTGCGATGCGGTAAGCCCGCGAATCCAATCCCGCGCCGAGGATGACCGCTTGACGGACACCGGAGGCGATCGATTCCTTCAGGCAATCGTCCATATAGCGGCAGCGTACGACCAGGAACCCGATCACGCCCGGGCCCTTTCGCTCCCCGTAGCCGGCCAGCGCCTTTCCCAGCCGGTAAAATGCCGGATGGATGAATTTGCGGGCCAGCGGGTCGTCGCAAATCCTTTCCGCCGCCGGCCGGTCGTATTCCAGCGCGCGGGCCAGGGCGATGCCCTGGGCGGTGATGCTGATCTGCGATTTCTTCATGATCTAATTTCCTTTCCCCCTGCGGCGCCTACGCCGGAGGGAGGCAAACCGGGGGACGGGTCGGCGCCGCGCGGGAGCAGGACCAGCAAGCCGAGCGGACCGGCCATCAGCAGCCACATCACGGCGGCCAATCCGAACGATTGGGCCAGTATGCCGAGCAATACCGGGATTCCCCCAATCAAGATCCCAAAGGCGGACGTGACCGCCATGGCGACGCCGGACCGGCCTGGAAGGGTGGCGTATAACCTCGCTTGCGGGATGGCATACCATCCTGAGTTCAGCAACCCCATCAAGGCCAGCAGGGCGATTTTTATTCCGATCCAAGGCGCCAGCAGAAAGCCGGCGAATACTCCGGCCATCGCGGCCGCGCTCAATCGCAGGTATTTCACTGGATTCATCCGTTTGAGCAATGGAATCAGCAGTGCGTCTCCCAGAACCCCCAACCCGCTCCAAACCGCGACCATCAATCCGGCGGCTGCCGGAGAAGCCGCGGCGACATCGGTTCCATACAGGGCGATGAAGCCGAGCAGGACGTCGAGCATGAGGTCGCCAAGAGCCAGGAGGACCAGCCAGCGCAACACCTCCGGGCGCCGGACGGCCGAAAAAAAATCCGCCAGCAACCTATGGGCGGCCGGCGGCTCCTCCCCGGCGGAAGACGCCGGAAAACGCCGCGGCGCAAGCGCCAGAACCAACAGGCAGGCGGCCGCGGCGGAGAAGAACAAGGTCAGGCGCCAACTTCCGCCGCCGGCGAGGGCCGCCGCCAGCAGGATCGGACCGGCGACCACGCCCAGCGATCCGGCCAGAGTCCAGCTCGCCATCGAAAGCTCCCGGCGGCCGGGATCCAGATCCATCAGGGTCGCCTGCGACAGGCTGACAAATGCGCCCGACGACGGGGAGGCAAGGACCGCCGCGGCCAGCAGGGTGAGGAAGGAAGTCGAGAATCCCATCATCAGCATGGCCGCCAGGAAGCAGATCCCGCCACAGAGGATGATCCGTTTGCGGTGCCCCAGATCGCCGAGCAGGCCGAGTGCGGGTTCGATAAAATTTCCCAGGAAAAGCGGCAGTCCCATCAGCGCTCCGACCTGCATGTAGGTCAGGTTCAGATCGTCGCGGATGGCTGGCCAGGCCGCCCCAACGGCGCCGAAGGACAGTTCGTCGAGGAATTCGATCGCCAGAAAAATGGATGCGAGGCTGGCCGGGACGGTCAAGCGCCGGAGGAAAAATCGGGAAGCGGGAGTGGGTTCGGCCATGGGGGCAGGAGGCGGGGAGCGGGGATTATCCCGCCCGCGCCGGCCGTGGGTTTTTCTGCCGGGTGATCGGCAGGCGTTGTCGGGGATTCAAGCCAGACACTGCGCTTTCGCGGCCTGCGTCGTCTCCTCCGGGCCGGGCGCTACCAACGCAGGCTTCTCCTCGGCCGCATTATGGTGTAGATCATAAATCCCGCGCCGCCGAGAAGCGCCAAACCGATCAGGCCCACCCACCAGGACCCGCCCCCCCCGCCTTGTCCATCTCCGGTCCCGCTTTGGGGATTATCCCCCTGAACGGCGAAGCTGATGAAGGCCTTTGCGCCCGGCTCCAATGTCAGGAATTGGTTCATCGCCGCCGTCGGGTTGTAGTTTTTCGGGGCGGCCGCCGCGACGTTGTACTCCCCGGCGGGAATGTCGACGAAGCAATACTCTTCAGTCGCGTCGTCGATGGTGTGGTTCCCAACCTCGGTGCCGTCGATCAGCGCTACGCTGACCTGGCCGCCGGCCACGAGGCCTTCCCCTTCCTCCTGCTGGAAGCCGTCGCCGTCGGCGTCGTTGAAGAAGGAAACGCAAATGTCTCCCTTTCCGGTCACGGGCAGCGGCGAAGGGGTGGCGGAAGGCTGGAAGGCGAGCGTCGGCTCGGCGTAGGTCGGCGTGACGATGCCGAGAACCAAGGTCGTCCCGACCTGCAGAGAATCCTCGCGGCGGATGTTGTTCAGGCGCTCCAGTTCGTCGATCGGGACTCCGGTGATCGCGGAAATCTTCCACAAGGTGTCGCCTTCCTGAACAACGTAGAGGATCCGCCCGTCTTCCAAAGGCGTAGCGGTCCGGTAGGCCGTGGGTTGCAGGGCGGCCCCCGCACAAGGGCTGGCGAGCGCGGGAACGACGCTGACCGTCAGCAGGAACGCCGCGACGAAGATCGAAGACAGGTAAGATCGCATAATGCTCCCTTAGAGAAGTGGACGGACCGGGCGTAAAGATTATAGCCCCTTCGGAAAGAGCGCTCCAGTCCGGGAGGCGGGGCTTTTTTCAGGGAAAAATCCGGAGAAAGCTGACGCGAGGAGGCTCATATGCAGGAAATGACGAAACATGAAACGGGCAAAACGGCAAACCGCCGGCGGGCAACAACGCCGACCGATTCATATAATTCCGTGATTAAAACAATCCCCGCAGGATAATCAGGAGTCCCAACACCGCCAGCGGGATGCCGATCACCGCGCCGACGGCGGTCAAGGAGACAATGCCGCCGGCAAGCATAAGGGCGGCTCCGAATACCACCGCCGCGAGTCGGCCGGTCAGCGCGATCAGCCCGGCGAGAAGCCTCCATAGGCTGACGAACGGCCTGAGGATCCAATGGGTGCTGCGCTGGGGATGCGGCATACGTGAGCCTCTTTTCCATGAATATCCTTTGACTACCCATCCTTACGAGGAGGCGTCCGGCGGGTTACGAGATCCGTACGGCCCGGAAGAGCGCGGGCGCTCCCTCGAAGCGGCCGTGCCGGGCGGGGATACTGCCATGGAAAGCGGATCCGGCCGACAATAATAATGGTTGGATGGGACGAAAGCTAAGCCGGCGCACGGCGGCGGTATATTAGGCCGGGATGGGAAGGCCCGCGGGGAAGATCCTCGGAGACGGGGCTTTGTTCCAAGACTCCGAGGGGAGGGGCGGTGCGGGGCCCGGAAGGGGGCCGCTAGGCGGAGGGGGCGGGGTTGTCCGTCGGCCCTTTCACCAGCTGGTTAAACGTGACTTCCTTCAGCCGGGTGACCAATTCCTCCTGCAGTCGGCAGAACACCGGCCCCACGAGGCATTCCTTCCCGAATTCACAAACGGAAAGATCCAGGGCGCAAGTGTTGATGGACAAAGGCCCGTCGATGGCTTCGATTACATCCAGGAGCGTGATTTCGCCGGACGGCCGCGCCAGGGTCACCCCGCCGCGCGCGCCGCGCGAGGTGTTTACCAGCCCGGCGACGGAAAGCTGGGAGATGATCTTGGCGAGGAACGACGGGGGGATGTGCTTGGCCTCGGCGATGAGGTTGGTCGGCGCGCGACCCCTTTTTTCGTTCTCCGCCAAATACAAAATGGCGCGGATGGCGTAATCGGCCTGGCGTGTGATTTCCATGGCAGCCTTCTTGGGTTATCCGGATGGGAAATATCATATTCCAGGATTTCGATTGGGGCAAGGGGCATCCGTCCGGAAATCATCCGGTGTTTCAGGGAACGGGCCCAGGAATTCCTGGGCCGGGGCTTTTTCTTATACCGGGAAATCGGCTACAATCCAGGATGCCGCCTCCCGCGGCATTTGGGTCTTAATTGGAGGCTGGATGAAGGATATTTGTGTGGTCGGGGTGGGATACGTCGGCTTGGTGACCGCGGCCGGTTTCGCCGATCTCGGCAACCGGGTGACCGCCCTGGACATTAATGAGGAAAAGGTTCGCAACCTGCGGAAGGGGATTCTGCCGATATACGAACCGGGCTTGGAGGAGGTCGTCCGCCGGAACATGCAAGCCGGCCGGCTGTCGTTCACCACGTCTTACGACGAGGCATTAAAGCAAGCGAAATTCGCCTTTATCGCGGTCGGCACTCCGGAAGGGGTGGATGGCGAGGCGGATCTGCAATACGTGCGCGAAGCGGCCATCTCCATCGCCAAGGCTATGGGCCGGCCGCTGATCGTGGTGAACAAATCCACGGTTCCGGTCGGCACCGGAGACTGGGTGGCGGAGATCATCCGCTCGCACCTCGACCAAGCGCTGGCCTTTTCGGTCGTCTCGTGCCCGGAGTTCCTGCGGGAAGGGTGTGCGCTGGCGGATTTCCTCAATCCGGCGCGGACGGTGCTGGGGTCGATGGACCGCGAGGCGGCCGACAAGGTGGCGCAGCTGCACCTCCCACTGCGGGCGCCGATCGTAATCACCGACCTGCGCACGGCGGAGATGATCAAATACGCATCGAACGCCTTCCTGGCGACGAAAATCTCCTTCATCAACGAGATCGCCAACATCTGCGAGGCCCTGGGCGCCGACGTGAAGGAGGTGGCCAGCGGGATGGGCTACGATCCGCGAATCGGCCGGATGTTCCTGGAAGCCGGCATCGGCTACGGCGGATCCTGCTTTCCCAAGGACGTCAAGGCGCTGGCCCACATGGCCTCGGTGCAGGGGCGCAACCCGCAGCTCTTGCAGGCGGTGATGGACATCAACGAGGACCGCCTGCGGATGGTGCTCGAGCGCGTCGAATCGCTGGCGGGCGACCTGCGCCAGAAGGAAATCGGCCTGCTGGGGCTGGCGTTTAAATCCAATACCGACGATATGCGCGAAGCCCCGGCCCAGAAGATCGCCGCAATGCTGCGCGACCGCGGCGCCGCCGTCCGCGCCTACGATCCGGTGGCGATGGACGGCGCCGCGCGGGTGATGCCTGGGGTGCGCATGTGCGCGGATCCCTACGCCCTGGCCGAAGGCGCGGACGCGCTGGTGGTGGTCACCGATTGGAACGAATTCAAGCAGCTCGACCTGCCCAAAATCCGCGGCCTGATGCGCGCCCCCAACCTGATCGACGGCCGGAACATTTACGAGCCAGAGGAGATGAAGGCACTCGGTTTCCGCTACCGCGGGATCGGACGCGGCTACAACGGCGCCCGGACCCCGCCGCAGCCGCAGGGCGCAAAGGAAGCGGAGCGATGAGCGCCGGTCGGGTCCGCCGCGCCAAGCTGCGCAACGGGCTCCTGGTGCTGTTGAAGGAGATCCATGCCGCGCCGTTGATCAGCCTGTGGGCCTGGTACCGGGTGGGCTCGCGCAACGAACGCGCCGGCCAGACCGGGATCTCGCATTGGGTGGAGCACATGCAGTTCAAGGGATCGGCCGCATTCCCGGCCGGCAGCCTGGACCGAGCGGTCTCGCGCGAAGGCGGGGTGTGGAACGCGATGACTTGGCTGGATTGGACTGCGTACTACGAAACCCTGCCCGCCGACCGCATCGATCTCGGCTTGCGCCTGGAAGCGGACCGCATGACGGGCAGCATCTTCGCTCCCAAGGAAGTCGCCTCCGAGCGCACGGTCATCATCTCCGAGCGCCAGGGACATGAAAACGAACCGACCTTCCGGCTTTCGGAAGAGGTGCAGGCCGCCGCCTTCCGGGTGCATTCTTACCACCATGAGGTCGTGGGGGACGTGGCGGACCTGTCGTCGATGACCCGCGACGACCTTTACGGACACTACCGCGATTTTTACGTCCCCAACAATGCCTTGTTGGCCGTGGCGGGGGATTTCCAATCCCGGGCGATGCTCGACCGCATCCGCCGGCTGTTCGGCGGAATTTCCGCCGGCCCGGCGCCGAACCGCGGGACTCGCCCCGAACCCGCGCAGCGGGGGGAGCGCCGGGTGACGGTGGAAGGGCCCGGAGAGACCGCCTACGTGGAAGCGGCCTACCACGCGCCGGCCGCGACCGATCCGGATTTTTTCCCGATGGTCGTGCTCGACAGCGTGCTGGCCGGACCGAGCAACTTCAACATGTTCACCGGCGGGATTTCGAACAAGACCTCGCGCCTCTACCGGGCGCTGGTGGAAACCGAATTGGCGGCAGGGGTGAGCGGAAGCCTCGCCGCGACGATCGATCCGTACCTGTATTCGATCACCGCCACGGTCCGCAACGGAAAAACTCCGGACCAAGTGCTAGCGGCGCTCGACGCGGAGCTCAAGCGCGCGGCGGAGGAATCGCTGCGGCGCGAGGAGATGGAGCGGGCGATGAAGCAGGCGCGGGCCATCTTCGCCTACGGCAGCGAGACGGTGACCAACCAGGCGTTCTGGATGGGATACGCCGAGATGTTCTCCTCGATCGATTGGTTCGACAACTACCTCTCTTCGCTCGCCGCGGTGACGGCCGACGACGTGCGGCGCGTGGCGCACAAGGTGCTGGCCAAGCGCAACCGGACGGTGGGGTTCTATCTCCCGTCGGGCGCGGACGGCGGATCCGGTCCGCACCCGGGCGGTTGAGATGCGGAGACGCGTTATGCCATCCAAGGTTCGCCGAAAACCATGCGCCGCCGTCCGGGGGCGCAAGAACTTGCGCCGGTCCGCCCGGCCTGCGGTTCCGCGGCGTTCGGCCGCGACGCCGGATCTCCAGGCGCTGCCGGGCCCGAAATCGATCGTGCGCCGGGAATTGCCGAACGGGGCGGTCGTTCTGGCCCGGGAGAATTTTCTCAGCCCATCGGTGGTGGTGCTGGGCGCCTTGTGGGCCGGCGGATTGGATGAGCGCGAAGAGAAAGCCGGACTCGCCGCGCTGACCTCCATGTGTCTGATGCGCGGCGCCGGAAAGCGTTCCTTCCACCAAATCTACAACCTCCTCGAATCCGCCGGAGCGACCCTCTCGTTCGGGTCGGGGATGCACACCACCTCCTTCTACTGCCGCTGCCTGGCGGAGGACCTTCCCCTGGCGCTGGAATTGGCAGCCGACGCCTTGCGCCGCCCGAGTTTTCCGAACGACCAGTTTGAACGCCTGCGCGGCGAATACCTCACCCGCCTGTCCGTCCGGGAGCAGGATACCGGCGAGCGGGCCTATATGGCGTTCGCCGAGCTCGCTTACGCCGGACATCCGTACGCCCATGACAAGGAAGGCAGCCCCAAAACGATTCGGGGAATCACGCGCCGGGATCTGCAGGATTTCCACGCCCGCTGGTACGGGCCGCGGAAAATGATCTTCGCCGTCGCCGGCGCGGCGCACAGCGGCAAGGCGATCCATCTGATCGAAAAATATTTCGGCGATTGGAAAAATCCGCTCCAGACCGGGCGCCCCGCGCTTCCGCCCGCGCCGCGAGCGGCGAAGGGAGTGGAGCGGCGCATCCCGCTTTCCGGAAAGACCCAGGCCGATCTGGTGTTGGGAATCCCCGGCCCGGCCCGCGCCGCGCCGGACTATCTGCCGGCGATGCTGGGCAACAATATCCTAGGCGTGTTCGGCATGTACGGCCGGATCGGCGACGCGGTCCGGGAGGCGGAGGGTTTGGCGTATTATTCGATGAGCACCCTCAGCGGAGGGGTGGGCCCCGGCCCGTGGATGGTGCTGGCCGGCGTGAATCCGGACAACGTGCCGAGGGCGGTGGAGTTGATCCGCCGCGAAATTTCACGCTTTACCGGATCGAAGGTGGCGCGCGGCGAACTGGCCGACAGCCAGGCCAGCATCATCGGCCGCATACCGCTGCAGATGGAATCCAACGAGGGCATGGCCGGCTCGCTGATGAACATCGAAATGTTCAACCTGGGGTTGGATTACTACCAGCGCTTCCCGGGCCTGATCCGGGCCATCACCGCCGACCAGATCCTCGAGGCGGCGCGGCATTACCTACACCCCGAGCGGATGGTGCTGGCCGTCGCCGGTCCGCCCGAAGGAGGGTGAGCGGGCGATGCTGCGCGTGGGAGCCGATCTGATCGAAATCGAGCGGATCGAAGAGGCCGTCCGGCGCTGGGGGGAGCGTTTTCTGGAAAAGATCTTTACCGCGGAGGAGCGTGCGGTATACGGCGAGCGGATTTCCTCGCTCGCCGCGCGCTTCGCGGCCAAGGAAGCCGCCTCCAAGGCGCTCGGCACCGGCCTGATGACCGAAATTCCCTGGACCGACATCGAGGTGTTGAGCGGCCCCTCGGGCGAGCCGGGCCTGCACCTGCACGGCCGCGCTCGCGAGCGGGCCGACCGGCTTGGCCTGACCGAGTGGACCCTCAGCCTTTCCCATTCCGGCGGGCACGCGCTGGCGGTGGTGGTGGCGATGGGAGGGTGAGGCCGGACCGACTCAACCTTGAAGGACGATCCGCTCCGTCCTCCCGGCGCCTGCCTCCGCAGGACATCCCAGCCCGGGTTTGACCTTTGCGACGAGATGGATGCCAGGCGAGGGTATATTGGGCGGTATCCCGCCCGATCGATTCCTGGATTCCCGCTTGGAACACGCGGGAATGACCGACCAAGCAGACCGGGCGGGCGCGCAGGCGGTGGGGGAGGCAATGGGACAGTGAAACAATAGTTTTCCCTTTGTCATCCTGGCAGAAACAAGAGGCCGGGGCTGGGCAGGGATGATGGGCTGGAATGATCTCTCGGATGTCGGGAGGAACGGATGAAAAATTACCGATGGCTTCTGCTCGCAATCAACCTAATCGGCGGATCGGCGGTGATTGGCAGTTACATCTGGGGGCTGGCCGGACGAGCCGGCGCCGCGGACATCCTCTGGGGCGGGGTGCCGGAGGCGGTGCGGCCGTATTACACCGCCGGGATGCTTCTGGCGGCGCTTGGTTATTTCGCCTTCACTTACTTCCTCCTGTTCCGGATCAATCCGGCGAATCATTCCGTGTTCGGTCGCCTCGGCGCCTGGATCTATCCTTGGTTGTACCTTGGAATTTTGGCGCCCTCTGCGCTTTGGTTACCGGCGACGTTTTGGGCGGTCGGGAACCAAAACGCGATCGCGGTGTGGATCGTACGCGGTGTGCTGATCCTTGTTGCGTTGTTCTCGCTGGGCCTGCTCGCGGCGCTGCTCGGTGCCGAACCGCGCCGGCCGGCGTTGGCGCACGCGCTGGCGGTCGTCGGCGCGGCGTTTTTCTGCGTGCAGACGGTGATCTTGGATGCCGTCGTGTGGGGGGCGGCGTTCGGGGCGTAATTATTTTTATGGCGCGAGGCGGAAAATTTTAATCGGCATCGAATTTGGATATAGAAAAAAAGGAATTTCTCAATTGACCGGGGCGGTCGCAAAAGACCGCCTCGGTCTTATGCAATTTACCCTGGAATTCCCCAAATGCGGATCGTGCCGTCGGCCGAACCGGATGCCAGCATGGATCCTTTTTCGGAAAATGCTACGGTATAGAGGCTGTACGTATGGCCTTTTAAGGTGCGGACCAATTCGCCGTCGGATGCGCGCCATAATCGGATAGTCGCATCATACGATCCGCTGGCGATTAGGGTGCCATCCGGCGAGAAGGCGATCGTGCTTACATCGAGCGTGTGTCCTTGCAGTGTCCGGAGAAGCGCGCCGTTCGATACCTGCCAGATGCGTACGGTTTTATCCTGTGAACCGCTGGCCAGAAGCGTTCCGTCCGGAGAAAAGGCCACGCTGTCGACCCATCCCGCATGTCCTTTCAACGAACGGATCAAGGCGCCGCTCGGGATCCGCCAAAGACGGATGGTTTGGTCTCTGGAACCGCTGGCCAGCATCGTTCCATCCGGAGAGAAGGAAACCGATTGAATTCTGTCGGAATGCCCTTCGAGAGTGCGACACAAAACTCCGTCGGATACCTGCCATAATTTCACGGTGTTATCGCACGCCCCGGTGGCAAGCATTTTTCCGTCCGGCGAAAAAGCTACGCTGATGACCCCGCCGGTATGTCCCTGCAGAACCGAAAGCGGCGCGCCGTCGGATGCGCGCCAGAGGCGCGCGGTCCCGTCCGGCGATCCGCTCGCGAGGATATCCCCGTCCGGCGAGAAGGCAACGCTGTAAATGGAAGTCGTGTGTCCTTCCAAGGATTGCAGAATTGCTCCGTCGCGAATTTGCACAATGGCGGCGGACATTCTGGGGGTGGCGCCATAGGCCAGGCGCGTTTCGTCCGGCGAGAAGTCGGTCGAAAGAACGGCATCCGCGTGATTGTCTAACTCGCAAACTTCTGTCCAATCCGATGTCTGCCAAAGAAATACCACCCTTCCGTTTACACAGGCCAGTGTTTCTCCATCCGGCGAAAATTCCACGCTGACGGGCGTCCCCGGTTGTCCTTCCAGGGTTTTCTCCAGTCCGCCGTCGTTCACTCGCCATATGCGCAAAGATAGATCCGACGATCCACTTGCAAGCTGAGATCCATCCGGCGAAAAGGCCATGCCATAGACGCGATCGGTGTGTCCTTCCAGCTTCCGCGACAGGGATCCCTCTGCAACCTTCCATAACCGTATGGTTTTATCGTAGGATCCGCTCGCCAGGAGCGACCCGTCCGGCGAGAATACCGTCGTAATAACGTAATCGGAATGCCCGACGAGTGTGCGCAGAAGCGTTCCGTCGGCCGTTTTCCAGAGGCGTACGGTCTTGTCGAGCGACCCGCTCGCCAACGTCTCCCCATCCGGCGAAAACGCGACACTCATGATGCTGCTGGAATGGCCTTTTAGCGTCATGAGCGGAAGGCCATCCGAAACCCGCCACAATCGGATGACGGTTTCATGGCCTCCGCTTGCCAGAATTGTTCCGTCGGGAGAAAAAGCCACGCTGATAATCCCACTCGTATGGCCTTCCATCGTACGCAGCAGGGAGCCGTCGGATACTCTCCATAAACGTACGCTGTAATCCCCTAGTCCGCCGGCCAGAAGAGCGCCATCCGGAGAGAATTTCACAGATCGGACGGCGTCGGGAGCAAGGATAAGGCGGATTTCTTTTTTTGATGATGCATCGTACAAATAAATCCCGGTGGTTGATGCAACCGCCAAAGTGCTCCCATCCGGGGACCAATCAGCTTGAACCGGAACGCCTCCGCCTATGCGGGAAAGGTTAATGATTTCGGAAACGTTGTCAGCGGTGATGGGGATCAGGGATTCCGGGAACGCGTTCGCCGGATAGATCGGCAGTCCCGGAAACGGCGTCGGCGTGGGAGTGTGGGTTTTGGTCGGCGAGCGAGTCGGCGTGAAAGTGGCGGTGGGGGTCGGGGGGTAGGGCTTGAATATTCCGCCCAGGCCGATGGCGGCGACCGACACCAGCGCTACCAATCCCGCGCCGATCGCGATCCATCGGCCAACGGACACCCTCTTTCCCGGAGCGGGGAAAGACGGGGTTGCCGGATGCAGGCCGTGCCGGGGGGCGAGGCTGGAGGGTTGTTCCCCATCCACGAAGGTGGCTCTGGTTTTCGCCGGCGGCTGAACCTTCGGCGCGGTGGCCGGCTTGAAAGCTAGGAATTTCTTCCCCTTGGGCTGCCCGACCAGCGTGCGCTCCAATCCGTCGATGAAGGCGGCCATATCCGGATAGCGGTCCTCCGGCTTGCGGGCCAACGCCTTCAGCAACACTTTCTCAACCGCCTCGGGCAAATCCGGGACGTATGCCTTCGGACGCGGCAGGGGTTCGGTCGCCTGCTTGAGCAGGATGGCGCTGGGGGTATCCGCCGTGTACGGCTTGCGGCCGGTGATCATCTCATAAAGGACGACGCCCAGCGAATACAGATCCGTTTGCGGGCCGACCTTCCCGCTCCATTGTTCGGGGGCCATGTACGAAGGCGTGCCGACGCTGAAGCCGGTCCCGGTCAATTGCGTGGTTCCTTCGCTTTCGAGGATCTTCGCGATCCCGAAGTCGGAGAGCATCGGCTCGCCGGAAAGGGTGATGAGGATGTTGGCGGGCTTGACGTCGCGGTGGACGATGCCCTGGCCGTGGGCGAATTCCAGCGCGCGGGCGATCGGAAGGATCAGGCGGGCCGCCTCCTGCCAAGGGATCGGCCGGCCCAAGCTGTGGGCCAGGGTGCCGCTGGGGAGGAAGACCATCACCAGGTAGGGTGCGCCTTCGTGTTCGCCGTAGTCGATCACGCTGACGATGTTGGGATGGGAGAGCTTGGCGAGGGCCTTGGCTTCGCGTTCGAAACGCTTGAGGATCGGCTCGAGCTGCTCGGGGGGGAAGGCGGAGCGGCGGATGATCTTGACCGCGACGAAGCGTTCGAGGCGGGTATCGAAGGCCTTGTAGACCGTGGCCATCCCGCCTTCGCCGAGCCGTTCCAGGATGTGATAGCGGCCGAGGGCTTGACCGATGAGATCTGGCATGGGGTCTCCTGAAAGGCGCATCTTCGATGATCCACGCCGGGTTGCGGGTGGCCGGAGGATTGCCGGATGGAAAGAAGCGGGCAGCCTCCTCGGATGTTCCGCCGTCGCCCGGCGTTTGGAAACGGCGACGGCAGGATCAGGACGCCGATCTATCGTACGATGTTGGTTTCCGCCCGAGGCCGCATTCGAGCTTTTCCAGCCCGGGGCAGGCAGCCCGCTTAAAGAATAGACACCTCCGTCCTTTTGCCTTCGCCTTCGGAAATAAAGATCGCGGCCAGTTCCTCCCCCTTGGTAAATCGCAACCGGATTGAAGTATCACCCTGGGCGGCGTCTCCGGTCTGATCTTCGAGGGCCCACCCCGCGAGCGGCATTTCCCGAAGATAGAACTCCTGGACTTCCAAAAGGGACGCGTCGATTTGATACAAATAGGCGGTGCCCACGGCCCGGCCCGAGACGGCGCCGGGGATGATCGGGACGCCCTGGAAAAAATCGTTCGGGGGCGGAAGGGTCCTTGGCGCGGGAGCCGTTGCGGAATGGATGAGGGAACAGGAAGCGGCCGCAAAGCCGATCAGGCCGAGCACAAGGGAGCGGGCAGTCGGTGTCATGGATTCCTCCCGGAGGAGATATCAGGTTGAAGTATAGCATCCTCGGAGGGACGGCCGAGGAGAAACGAAACCGCGGCGGTCTTCAAGACCGCCGCGGTTTTCATCAGACATCGGCGATTCCGAACCGCTGTCGCCACCCGCGGTGCGCCGGTTTGGCGGATGGGGCCTTCGGCTTGCGGGCGGCCGTGCCGGTGCACGGCTTGCGCGCGGCGGATGCGCGGGTGTTCCGCCCGGCGCCGCGCGGGGTTCGAACCGGATTGGAAGGCCTGGGCGGCGGAGCCGCTTTGTAGTCGAATCCCTCGAGCGTTCGCCGCGGGAGCGGCTGCTTCATAATCTTCTCGAGCGTACGGATCAACTCGCCGTCCTCCGGGGTGACGAGCGTGAAGGCGTCGCCCGTCCGCTCGGCGCGGCCGGTGCGGCCGATGCGGTGAATGTAGGCGTCGGCGGTGTCGGGCATGTCGAAGTTGATTACATGCGAGATGTTTTCCACGTCCAGCCCGCGGGCGGCGATGTCGGTGGCGACCATGATCCGGTAGCGGCCGTCTTTAAAGCCGCCCAGCGCGGCTTGGCGCTGTCCCTGCGAGCGGTTGCTGTGCAGGCTGGTGACCCGGTGGCCGGCCTTGGAGAGCTGCCGCGCCAGCTTTTCGGCGCGGTGCTTGGTGCGGGTGAAAATCAGCACGGATTCGGTGTCGGTCAAGCGCAGCAACTCCAGTACCAGCGCGGATTTCAAATGCTGTGGCACCGGATACAGCGCATGCGCGACGGTGTGGACCGGCGCGCGCATCCCGACCGCGATCCGCTGGGGACGGGTCAGGCACTGCGCCGCCAACTGTTCGATCTCGTGAGGGAATGTGGCGGAGAAGAGCATCGTCTGCCGCCGGGCGGGCAGGTGCGCAAGGATCCGCTTCACATCCGGCAGGAAGCCCATGTCGAGCATCCGGTCGGCCTCATCCAGCACGAGGACTTCGACCGCGCCAAGTTGGACGCGCCGCTGTTGGATGTGGTCGAGCAGGCGCCCCGGACAGGCAACCAGGATTTCGACGCCGGATTGGAACGCCTGGATCTGCGGCGCGGCGCCGACGCCGCCGTAGATCGTCGCACTGCGCAGGCCGGTCTGCGCGCCCAGCGCGCGGATGACCCCGTGAATCTGCTCGGCTAATTCGCGGGTGGGCGTGACAATCAGCGCCCGCGCGCGTCGGCGCGGGCCGGGCAGCAGCCGTTGCAGGATGGGCAGGACGAAGGCGGCCGTCTTTCCGGTTCCGGTCTGGGCTGTGCCGATCAGGTCCTGCCCGGCGAGCGCCTGCGGAATGGCGTGGATTTGGATCGGTGTCGGCTCGGTGTAGCCGGCGCGGCGGATTCCCGCCGTCAGGCGCGAATCCAGATTGAATTCTTGAAAGTTCACTCTATTTCCTTTTCTTCAGAAGTCACGCGGGTGTCAGGGTTGTGAGCGGGGCTCGTTCAATGACAGAAGCAACGACTGCTGAAATGGTGGATTGATATTGCGGGAATCATACCGGGTCGGCTGGGAAAAGTCAATCACCCCCTAAAAAGCTCGTTCCCCCCATTTTCCTTTGGAAAATGGGGGGGACAACAGGGGGGTTACAGTTCCCCTCTTACCCATACTGGAAGGTTTGCGGCGGCCTGGCGGAGATCGGGCAAGACCCGCCAGGCGGCGGCGGACGCTTCCGGGGAAGGCCGCTTCTGGTCGGGGATGATCACCACCCGCATCCCGGCGGCGCGCGCCGCCAGCGCGCCCGGATCGGAATCTTCGAAAGCCAGGCACTCCCCCGGCGGGATCCCCAGCCGCTTGGCCGCCAGCAGGAACAAGTCCGGCGCGGGCTTGCCGTGCGCCACCTCATCCCCGCCGGCGACGACCGGGAAGGCTTCCGACATCCCGGCGATTCCCAATTTGTAGATCGCCCGCTCGCGCGCGGTCGAGGTGGCCACCGCCTTGCGCAGTCCGAGGGCGTCGACGGCGGAGAGGAACTCCGCCAAGCCCGGCTTGAGCGGGATGCCTTGGGCGGCGATGATCTCGTCCACGCATTCCAATTTCCGCGAATAAATTTCCTCGAAGGGGAATTCCGGGCCGTACCAACCGAGCATTTTGCGGCGCGCATTGGCGGCGCTTAACCCGACGAGCGCGTGGAATTGGCGATCGTCGAACGGGATCCCGCGCTCGCGGAAGGTGCGGACCCAGCCGGCCTGCGACATCGGCTCGGTGTCGAGGATCAAACCGTCCATATCCAAAACCGCGGCGCGGATCGGGAAAGCGGCGCTCATGACTCGGCGCAACCGCATTCTTTCCCACGCGCCTTCTCGAAGGATTCGCGGCCTTCGCGGAAGGAGAAAAACGCCAAGCCGAGCGCGCCGAGGCTGTCGAGAAGCCCAAAGCCGGTGAGTTCGAAGAGCGCGCTCGAAGCCAGCAGCACAACCGACATATAGATGCAAACCAAGGTGCAATTGGCGTCGGCCAGGATCGGCGCTGACTCCAGCCGCTTGCCGACGGCGCGTTTGGCGGCGAACAAGCCGGTCATCACGGAGATCGAGACCGCGGAGATCGCCAGGCCCCAGCGGGCGCTCTCCGGAGATCGGCCGGCGACGGTGTTGACCACGGCGCCGAGAACCAAGCCGGCGGCGAGGAGGTAGAACGACGTTCCGGTGATCCGCAGTGCGGTGACTTCGAACCGCGACCGCGGGGCGCCGGGATTTCTCCAAATTCGAAGAATCAGCTGGGCGATGCCCGCGGCCGAGATCACTTCGATGAAGCTGTCGACGCCGAAGCCGAACAGCGCCAGGGTTTCATCCTGTACGCCCAGCGCCATCGAAACGACGCCCTCGATGATGTTGGCGGCGATGGTGAACAGGCTGAGAAGCAAAGCCATCCGATGCGTCGCATCGGATTTGGAGCTCGACATGTGACAAATTTTACTATTAAAAGGCGCGGCCCAGAAAAACCGGAACTGGAAATTCATCTCTGAATTGATGCTCGCATAGAAAAACCGCACATTTTCATGCATTTTCCGGCCTAATCCGGCCGCCCGTTTCGGAGTTATCCGGCCGGTGATTCCGGAGTTATCCGGCCACCCATTCCGGAGTTA
>JAFGKK010000058.1 GCA_016928575.1 Anaerolineales bacterium | reverse complement strand
TACAATCTCGTCGCTGATGATGGAGGGTTGGTATGGGGCGGCCGGATTACACCGGAATCGGTGGCCGAATTGACCGGAATTTGCAGCCGGTCCCGGCGCAATTCCTGGAAATATGCCCAAATTTGCCCTGGGGCGCCAATTTGGAGTGAAGCGAGGGAAAGCTTTGGTAGGGCGGATGAGGGGCAGTCTGAAGAGATCCCGAAGTCCGCTGGAAAAACACATTTCCAGAGTCATCCACGGGATCCGACAAAACACTCACTTTTCTCAACCTGACGGAAAACTTGGAAACAGATGATTTTTCGTCTTCCCTCTTTCAGCGGAGCTGGAAGCTGGAAGAGAGGAAGAGGGGGAGAATATAAAGTCTCCCTATTTTGGGAAAGGGATTCCCAAAAATATGCTTGAAAAAGCGTGGGAAAACCGCCTCTTGGAGGATACCCAATTCATGCACAGATTTTTCTGTGAAGATATCTTAAAAAACGGCTTATTTTTAGCCATTTTTTGACAATTTGGGGTAAATATTGAGATCGCTCTCATAATATTATGTTTTTTTTGGAACTTTTCACTAACCCCCATTTCGGATAACCAAACCCATGTTCAAGAAAATCTTATATAGGTTTTTTAGGTTAATAAATTATTGGTATGAATATTCCATATTTTCTCAACTATAATGAAAAGTTACAAAAAAGCATTTATTATATAGCATAATTACAGATAATGAACAATACCAAGGAATGTTAAATATTACTTGGTTTTATAGGATAATTTTATGGCTGGGGAGGGCAGAAAAAAAACCAAATCCGGGGAAAGAATATTAAAAAATCATTGACAATCCGCCGATCCTGTCCTAATATTTGGGAGCGATCCCATAATTACTGCTTTCCACCTTCTCACGACCAGGGCTTTTTTCGGAGCCATCCTGAATGCTGATCGAAGAGGTCGCCAAACTCAGCGGGGTATCGAGATCGACAGTATCACGTGTGATCAACAACGACCCCCACGTCAAGGAGTCCACCCGAGCCCGGGTGCTTGAGGTTATCCGCCAGGTGAACTTCCGGCCCAACGCGGTGGCGCGCGGGCTGGCCTCCGGCCGGACGAGAATCATTGGGCTGATCTTCCCCACCGCCCAATCCTCCCTGTTCACCGATCCGTACTACCCCGGCCTGGTGCAAGGCATCACCGCGGCCTGCAACGCCAGCGATTATTCCGTGATGCTGTGGCTGGCGAGCCAAGAGCAGGAGCGCTCGAAGATCAACCAAGTGGCCTCCAACAGCATCCTCGACGGCGTGATCATCGCCTCCTATCTGATTGACGACCCGATCCTGGAATCCCTAACCAAATCGAAGGTCCCCTTTCTGCTGATCGGGCGGCATCCTTCCAAGAGCGACCTGAACTACATCGATTCCGACAACATGCGCGGCGCGCGCGAAGCGGTGGTGTACCTGTTGCAGCTGGGTCGGCGGCGGATCGCCACCATCACCGGGCCGAAGAACATGATCGCCGGCATCGACCGCCAGGAAGGGTACGAACGGGCCTTCCGCGAACGCGGACTGACCCCCGATCCGGAGCTGGTCGTGGAGGGCGATTTCACCGAAAGCGGCGGATACAACGCCATGATGCGCCTGATCCCCCGCACCCCGGACGCGGTGTTCGTCGCCAGCGACGCGATGGCGCTCGGCGCGCTGCGGGCGCTGAACGAAGCCGGCCAGCGGGTGCCGGAGGACGTGGCCCTGGTCGGGTTCGACGACTTGCCCTCGGCCGCCCACCTGGATCCGCCGCTGACCACCGTGCGCCAGAACATCCAGCGCATGGGGCAGTTGGCCGCCGAGACCCTGATCCAAATCATCGCCGAAGGGGCGGCGCCGCCGCACCGGCTGGTGCTGCCCACGGAACTGGTCATCCGCGCCTCGACGGGTTGAGGAATCTCCCGGCGCGGGGCAAAACGGCGCGCGGTTTTTTTCGCGAGCGCTTTCCGGGCCTGCCGACGAGGGGCAGGCGCAGGTTCGAGAAGACAAACCGAAAGGAGGTGGTGATTATCGAGGATCCGGCTTTGCGCAGGAGCGTACTTCTTTCGGCAACAGCGATTCGTAAGGATCAATTTCTATCGACTCCAAGTCAAGGATAAGGAGAGAAGAAGCAATGAAAAAGAAAATCCTGCTTGTCATCGGCATGCTGGCGGTTCTGAGCCTGATGCTCGCCGCCTGCGCTCCGGCCGACACCGGCTCCACCGTCGAGACCAAGATCGTGCAGCAGACGGTGGTGATCGACGCGACCCCGCAGCCCGACATTTCGGGCGACATCACCATCTGGGTGATGCCCAACGGGCCCGATCCGCAAAAGCACATCGACGATGAGCTGCTCACCTTCCAGGCGATGTACCCGAACATCAAAGTCACCGCGGAAGTGGTCGGCTGGGGCGATGCGTACACCCGCATCACCACGGCCGTTCAGGGCGGCGAAGGCCCCTGCGTGACCCAGATGGGCTCCACCTGGGTCGGCTCGTTCGGCGCGATGGGCGGGCTGCATGAGTTCACCGCCGAGGAAGTTGCGGAAGTCGGCGGCGAAGCGGCGTTCGTTCCCGCTTCCTGGCAGACCGGCCTCTCGGACGGCAAGCTCGTCGCCATGCCGTGGGTCGGCGACGTCCGGGCGCTCTACTACAACAAGAAAGTGTACGAAGCGGCGGGCGTGGACGTGAGCACCGCGTTCGCGACCCTCGACAGCTACATCGCCGCGCTGGAAAAGATCCGCGACGCCAAGATCCCGGTGGATCCCGAAGATCCTTCCAAGGGCTACGTGGCGCCGTTGGTTCACCCCGGCAAGGGCGACTGGAACGTCTGGCAGAACCAGCTGCAGTGGATCTGGGCCTACGGCGGCGACATCCTCAATGAGGATATGACCAAGGCGGTCTTCAACTCCGAAGCCGCGCTGGACGCGGTCATGCTCTACACCAGCCTGTACTCCCGCGGCCTGACCTCCTCCGACAACCTGGAGATGAACTCCGCCACCACGGATGAGCGCCTGGGCAAGGGCCTGGCGGCGACCGAACTCGCCGGTCCGTACGTGATCCCGAACATCCGCGATGCCGCGGTCAGCGGCTACACGGTCCCCGAGGAAGATTTCGGCGTGGCTGAATTCCCGGCCGGACCAGGCGGACAGTACACCTTCATCGGCGGCAGCGACCTGGGCATCATGAACACCTGCCAGGACTTCGACGCCGCTTGGGCGCTGGTGAAATACCTGCTCCGCAAAGACGCCCAAATCCGCTACGGCAACGCCATCGGGCTGCTCCCGGTGACGTACGAAGCCCTCGAGCCCTTCAAGGCCGATCCGTTCTTCGCCCCGTTCATCGCGGCGGCCGACAAGGGCAAGACTTCGGCGCCGACCGGCAAGTGGGGCGCGATCGAGACCGCCATCAACACCGCCTTCACGGGCATCTGGGAAGACGTGGCCGAAGCCTGCTTAAAGCAGGGCGATGCGGCCTGCGCCGCTCCCAGCCGCGATGCGGTCAAAGCGAGGCTCGATGCCGCTGCGTCGACCGTGGATGAGTTGCTAGCCGGCTAGGACGATCGGTTTTTCCACGGTTTTCCCCCGTGGTAACCTTATGGGGGGGCGGAGGTGCACGAGCAATCCGCCCCCCCATAACCTCGGATGGAAAACACCGGGGGAAGAAAAGGAAGATGCGGGCATGGGTAAATTCCAAAAGGCTCTTGGGCGGTTCATGCGGATCAACCGGATTGCGTATTCGTTCATCGCCCCCGCGGTGATCGTGATGTTCCTGGTGCACTTAATTCCCACCGCCCAAGCGTTGTACATGTCCCTGTTGAACGTCACGCAGTCGACCTACGCGGCGCCGTTCTCCTCGCCGTTCGTCGGCTTGCATCATTACCAGCGCATTTTGGGCGGCCTGCTCTTCGGCTCCGAGGACAAGCTCATCACCGACCTGACCCAATCGGTCATCAACTCGTTTTGGTTCACCCTTTGGGTCCAGCTGGGAACGCTGGCCATCAGCCTGATCTTGGCGCTGCTCCTCAACCGGGAGTTCTTCGCGAGGGGATTGGCGCGGACGCTCGTGTTGCTCCCGTGGGTCATCCCCACCTTCGCGGTCGGCGTCATCTGGCGCTTCATCTGGGCCCAGGAAGGGGGATTGGCCAACCGGATCATCGTCGATTGGCTGCACTTGGCCGACGACCCACTGCGCTGGCTGATCGGCGCAAACGCGCGGACGGCCTTGATCCTGCCGGCGATCTGGCGCGGCCTGCCGTTCACCACGGTGATGCTGCTGGCGGCGATGCAGATCATCCCGGATGACATCTACGAAGCCGCCGCCATCGACGGGGCCAACGATATCCAGAAGTTCCTCTATATCACCTGGCATTATCTGGTGCCGATCATCGCCGTGACGACCCTGTTCGGCATCGTGTTTAATTTCTTCGGCTTCGGCCCCTACAACATCGCCATCACCCTGTTCGGCACGGACCAGCTGGGGAGGTACGTGGACTTGATTATGGTGGCCATCGCCCGGCAGTCCTTCGGATACCAACTCTATGGATACGGCGCCGCGGCTTCGGTGATCATCATGATCGCCGCGCTGGTGTTCACCGGGCTGTACTACCGGACCTTTAAAGAAGGCCTGACCTCGGAATGAAGCGGGGCCGGAAACGGACGCGGGCTTTCCATCCGGGAAACGGCGGAAGCAGAAAGGGAAGGCATCCATGCAAATCGCTGAATTGTTCACCACCGCGCGAGGACGAAGCCGGCTCCTGAACTGGTTCTGGAGTCTGATCCTGTGGGCTCTGGTGGCCGTCATTTTGCTGCCGATCTTTTATATGGTCCTGGTTTCGCTGAAGCCGCGGGGCGAAATCCTCTGTCCGTATTGCAGCATCTTTCCGACGGAGTGGAGGTTTCAGAATTATTCGGAGATGTGGAAGAGCCTGAAGTTCAACACGCTGTTCTCCAACAGTCTGACGGTGGTCGGCATCGCCACGCTGATCGGAACCTTCTTCTCCGCCCTCGCCGCCTACGCCCTGGCCCGGTTCCGATTCCGCGGCGCGGACGCCTACAGCATCACCGTGCTGGCGACCCAGCTCATCCCGGGAACGCTGTTCTTCATCCCGCTCTACCTCACGTTCATTTGGATCAAGAAAAACTTGGGCATCCCGCTGGTCGGATCGAACCTGGGCGGAATCGTCCTGTACATCGGATTCTACACGCCGATTTCGATTTGGATTCTGCGGAGCTTTTTCGCCTCCATTCCGGTGGACCTGGAGGAGCAGGCCATGGTGGACGGGGCAACCCGCTTGGAGGCGTTTTTGTTCATCGTCATCCCCCTGGCCATCCCCGGAATCGTCTCCACCGCCATCTACATCTTCATGACCGCCTGGGACGAGATGTTCTTCTCCTACACCTTGGGCATTAAAACCATCCCCGCCGGCGTGCGCCAATACATCACCGGAGCGGCCGGAACCCAGCTGCGCTACGATTACATGGCCGCCGCGTCGCTGGTGGTGGCGATTCCGATCGCGGTGATGTTCTTCCTGCTGCAAAAGCGGTTCATCGCCGGCCTGACCCAGGGATCCGTCAAGGGATAAGCCGGCCTTCGATGCGGAACAAAGCGATCCCGCTGGGCGGGTTGCTGTTGCTTTGCGGATTCGCGTGCGGTCCGGTCGGGGCCGACTCCACCGCCGCCGAATTCCGCACGGCCGAACCGTTGGCGTCCGTGACCGAAACACCGACCGCCGTGAATACGGCGGTTACGCTTTATCCGGTGGCCACGGCCACTGCCACCCCCACGCCGGTCCCCGGGACTTTGTTCGTCCAGGCCGATGCCGAGCTGGGGGATATTTCCCCCTTCCTCTACGGAACGAACTACGGTCCCTGGCAGAACCTTTCCCGGAAAACCAAACCCGTTCTGCAGGAGGTGGGACTCCGGTTCCTCCGCTACCCGGGCGGGGAATACGGGGACCGGTACGTGTTCATCGAAGGCCGCCTGGACGAATTCATCGCCCTGTCCGGGGAATTGGGGGCGGAGCCGATGGTAAACGTCAAGCTCCCGAATTCCACGGCCAAGAGCGCCGCGCAGGCGGTGCAATACGCGAACGTCGACCAGCGCCACGCCGTCCGCTATTGGGCGATCGGCAACGAGCCCGACCTCTATGACGAAAAATTCAACATGCCGGACTACGGCACCGGGGAATTCAACCGCGACTGGCGCGAATTCGCGTTGGCGATGAAAGCCGTCGACCCTTCGATCCTGCTGATCGGACCGGAGATCAGCCAGTTCACCGGAGACCCCCGGACCGACCCGCGGGACCGCGACGGAAAGGACTGGCTGAGGGAGTTCCTGCGGGCGAACGGCGACCTGGTGGACGTGGTTTCCGTCCACCGCTACCCCTTCGGACAAACCGCGCCCGCGCTTGCCGACCTGAAAACCAACCCCGCCGAGTGGGACCTTCTGATTCCCAACCTGCGGGACGTGATCCGCAGCGAGCTGGGACGCGACCTCCCCGTCGCGGTCACGGAGTTTAATTCGGATTGGACCAACAGCGAAGGCGGGGAGACCACGCCGGATTCCTTCGCCAACGCCCTCTGGCTCGCCGACGTGCTCGGGAGGATGGGCCGGCAACGGGTGGATTTCGCGGCCCATTTCTGCCTGGAAGGGGCCGGCGGCCACGGGCTGACGCAGGTCTCGGCCGTCCGACCGAGCCTCTACGTTTTTGAGATGTACAAATCCTTCGGCAACCGGCTGGTCCACGCGTCTTCCGACACCCCGCTGTTGAGTATCTACGGCGCGAAGACCGGCGAGGGAATCCTCACGCTGATGGTCGTCAACCTGAACGATCGGGACATTTCCAAAACCATCACGATCGCGGGCTTGGAGTACGGCCAAGCCGCAGAGACGCGGCGGTTCGACCGTTCGACCGACGCGGAACTCGGCGACGCGGCGACGATCGACGGAAAAACGCCGTACGTGTTCCCGGCCGAATCGGTCACGCTGTTCATCCTTCCAAGCGCGGATACGTAGGGCGAATCGCCGGTTCGGGGCGATGGATCAACCGCCGCGGTCGCCGCGGATTAGATGCGGCAAACGCGGCGGTTGGATTATCCATGACGGTTACTCGTAGAAAGAAATTAAGTGTCTGCTCACCCCGATGCAAGTATTTTTTTTTATACGGAAAAACCAGTTTTCATTTTCCCCTCATCCCGTCCTTCTCCCAGCCCATCTCTCGAGATTGATGGCTTTGAATCATTACATTCTTTTTTCCGCTATTGTGGGGCTGGGAGAAGGTGCCCGAAGGGCGGATGAGGGAGAGGCTGAGCAGATACGGAATTTAAAGGGGCTGTCCGGGAGAAATGCTGGGCATCCGGGTGAACGTACTCCCTCGCGCCGCTTGAAAGAAAAAGGTTCCCGCACCGGCTATCACGTCCGCCTGTGGCGCAGTGTTCACCGGGGGAAGCGACGATGCGCTCGGCGGTCCATCCGCTTCAGACAAACCTCGAATTTCCACTTCGAATGCGCGGGAAGTGCGAGCCGGTTTATAACAGGCTTCCTCCAGGGAATCTTCACTCCACACCAAGGCGGACCGGCGGGTACGGCATCCAACGGCGCCGGTTGTATTTTTTTTTCTACTTGGCGGTGAACTTCTTTAGGGCCAGCTGTTTTTCCGCCGTGGCGAGGATCTTCTTCATCCGCTCCGCCAGCGGCTCCTGCGGCGAAGCTTCCAGGTCCTTGAGGGCGGCCTTCAGCGCTTCCACGAAGGTATCGGTGATCTCGCCCGCGCGATCGGCAAGCAGTTTTTCCGCCCCCTCGTCGTTCTGCTCGGCGAGCAGGTCGCGGACGAACCGCAATTCGGGCGGCAGGGAATTTTCGAGGGCGGCCAGGATTTTGGATTTCACTTCCTCCAGCCGCGCGGCGGCTTTTTCCTGCTTGTTGCGCCGGGCGCTTTCCAGGTTCGCCTCTAGGATGGCGAAGAACAAATCGTTGCACTCCGGGAGGTACTCCTCGACGGCGGAATCCAGATCCGGCGCCTGGACGATGCTTTGCAGGACCCCGGCGGCGAGGTTCATCTCCGACTGCACCGCCTGCTGGACCCGCTCGACTTCCTCCAGCGCTCGGTCGCGGATGGCCGCCAGCCGTTCGCGCTCGGAGCCGGAAGCCTTGTCCAAATTTTCCGTGAAGCGCTGGAAGAAGGCGTAGTCCATCGCCTGCCAAGCCAGGGCGGCCAGCGCGGTCACCCTATCCAGCGAGGGAGCTGCGGCGACCAGCCGCACCAACCCTTCCAGGCTGACCTCTTTGCCCAGCGCTTCCAAATCCCGGGCTGCGGCCTCCAATTCCTCACGTTGGGCCTGCGAACGCTTTCCGGCCGTGGAATTCCGGAGGACGTCTTCCCGCGCGCGCCGGGCTTTTTCGGCGAAGGCTTGGTCCTCCCCGGCCGCCGCCGAGCGGGCGACGGCGGAAAGCAGGGCCAGCACGTCGGCGTCGATCCGTTTATCCTGTTCGCGGATCAGAGTCAGCCGCGCGTCCCCTTCCGCCTCGATCAGCTCCCGGACCAGCTTGGTTTTGGCGCGCTGGGCTTCGAGCATCTCCTTGGTGATTCCGTCGGATTCAAGCACCCGCTCCAGGAGGCCTTGCAGGGTGAGGACCGCCTGCGGGCGGAGGAGGTAGCCTTTGCGCTGTTCGGCCGGAAGGGAATTCACCAATTGTTGGGTCAGGGAGCCGAGGGTTTTTTCCTGTTCGATCGGCGACAAACCCAGCTCCGGAGGAACGAAGGTCAGCAGGAGTTCCTTGAGCGGATCGTGGTAGACCAGCGGAGAGGCCAGCGCGCCCTGGAAGCCGCAGGAAGGACATTGGAAGAAATTCAGTCGGCCCTGCAGGAGCCGGGTCTTTGAGGCGGGATCTCGTCCGATGTCGATCAGCTGTTCGATGAGGGCGGGCTGCATCGCCCCGCAGTTCGGGCATTTGATGGTGGTCTGAATGGGAGGCATGGATCGCCTTTCACGAAGGAATGGTGCATTCTACCCGGGCGGAGGGCGGTTATCAAGCGGGGGGCTCGAAGCGACGACCGACTATGGCCGATGGCTGCAGATCGTGCGGGTGCCCCCCGGGATATTTCGGGATGATAAAAGAACGCTATGGGTGGAGGGGGGACCGTGGCCCAAGGTCTAAGGTCCGCGGCCCGGCGGTCACTTCCGATCCCGCGGCAGCGTGAAGCAGGCCCGGGTTCCCTTTCCCGGTTCGGAGTCGATCCAGATCCGGCCGCCGTGCGCTTCGACCACGGCCTTGGCGAGATACAGCCCCAGGCCGGCGCCCTTGGTGCGTTTGGCCGAATCCGCTCCGCGGTAGAAGCGGTCGAAGACGTGCGGCAGATCCTTGGGGGGGATGCCGTACCCCTCGTCCTCGACGGAGACGGTCACTTCTGCGGGAGCGGCCGCTCCGCGGATCGTCACCGGCGATCCGGCGGCGGAATATTTCACCGCGTTCGACACCAAGTTGGAGATCACCTGAACGATCCGTTGTTCGTCGGCGGAGACCGCCGGAAACGAGCGCGGGAAATCCGCACGGATCGTCCGGTCCGGGAATTGTTTGGAGAGGCGCTCCGCGGCCCGGGCGGCCAGGCGGGGGAGGTCGACCTCGCCGTAGTTCGGGGAAAGTCCGCCGGCCTGCAGACGCGATGCGTCGAGCAGGTCCTCGATCAACGCGGTCAACCGGTCGGCTTCCTCCTCGATGACGGAGAGGGAATCCTCCACCACCTCCCGCTCCCACTGCACGTCCTGGCGGCGCAAGGTGCTGGCATAGCCCTTGATCAGGGCCACCGGGGTTTTCAATTCATGGCTGATGATGGAGATAAAGGTGTCCTTGATCTCCTCGGCTTCGCGGAAGCGGGTGAGATCGCGCATGCCGACGACGATGTTGAGCAGGTTGCGGTCCTGGGCGAACACGGGCGCGTAGGTGACCCCGACGCTGACCGGGCTGCCCGCACGGCGGAGCAGATCGGCCTCCAGGTAGAGCGTGGCGCGGCCCGAGAGCGGCCAACCGCCGGCCTCGGCCTGGGAGAGGGTCCGCCCGGTTTTCGGGGAGGAGAACCGCAGAACGTCGTCGTGGGACTGGCCGACGGCTTGTTCGGGGCCGACGCCCGCCAGGCGGGCGATGGCGCGGTTGAAGCGCTGGATGCGGTCGTCGGGGCCGAGGATGGCGATGCCCTCGGCCGAGGATTCGAGGATTGCGTCGAGGCGCTGCTTCTCTTCGCGCACCTGGGCGAAGAGGCGCGCGTTGGCGACCGCCACCGCCGCCTGGTCCGCGAAGGCCTGCAGCAGGGCGCGCTCGTCGTCGGTGAACAGCGCGCGCCCGGCGCGGAAGACGTACACCGCGCCGACCACCGCGCCGCGGGCCGTCATCGGCAGGCCCAGGCTGGAGAGCCACCCGAGCGAGGCGGTGCGGATCATCTGCTGCAGGCGCCGCTCGATCTGCGGCAGCAGGCGGCGCTTCGGATCGTCGGCCGGCGGCAGTTCGCGCAGAACGGCGGAGAGCGGCTTTAAAAAGTCGGGCGCCACGCCGACCGAGGCGGCGATCCGCCATCCGCCCGAATCCGCCGCCGTGCCGCCGGGAAGGGCGATGATCCCCGCTTCGCCTTCGAGGATCTCGACCGAGATGCGCAGGATTTTTTCCAGCACCCGCTCGAGGTCGAGCTCCTCGGTGATGGTGCGGATGATTTCCAGCAGGACGTCGCGCTGGCGGATGCGGTAATCAGGCAGCATGCCATTCCCCTCGATGACTCCGGACGCCGCAGGCGTCATTTCCTGTAACAGACATAAATATCCGCTTCGATCATCCGGTCGTCCTCGAAATAATGGTGGACAAAATACAAATTTCCGTCGCGGTCGAGGGTGGGCTCGCCCGCCAGAGTCGAGAGAATCTGCTCCGCCTCCCCCCAAACGCCGCCTTCCCGCTTCGACCGCCAGATGCCGTAATTGCGATAGAACCACAATTCGGAACCGTCCGGGCTGAGGGCCGGCCACCCCTCGTCGTCCGGCGTGTTGAGCGGGGCAAGGTTGGCGGGCTCCTGCCACTCGCCTCCCGCCATGCGCGATACCCACAGATCCAATTTTCCCCTGCCTCCGGGCCGCGCGGATCCAAAATACAACTCGGTTCCGTCGGCGGAGATGTGCAATTCGCCGACCTGGAAATCCGGATCGAAATCCGCCGGCCGCCAATCCCGCCAAGCGCCCTCGCGCAGTTCGGCGGTCATCCAAACGATCCCGTCGTATCCCTCGCGGATGGTGCAAAACCACATCGTCTCACCGAGGATGAATTCGCACCCGTCGAGCGCGGCTTTCCCCGGATCCTGCAGCAGCACCCGTTCCGCCTCGCCCCAGGCGCCGCCGGATTTCCGCGAGCGGTAAATGCCGGTCACGCCGTCGATTATATGCCGATCGGCCGGGATGGAGGCATCCGGGGTGAAGAAGAAATATAGGGTCTCACCGCCGGGCAAAATGAACGGTGAATCTTCCGCCCCGGCGGTGTTGACCAAACCCGGCGCGGGGACGGGTTCTTCGAACTCGGCCGAGAGCAGTCGCGGCGGATTCGGATCCGTCGCGGGCGCCATTTTCACCGCGTCCGGCGGGATCTTCGCTTCGCGCCGGACCGGTTCCGCCGCGGCGGGGGCGGTTCCCGGTCCGGAAAGGAGGAAACCGGCATCGCAGGCGAGGACGGCGCCTCCCAGCACAAGGATGATTCCCGAAAGGAAAGCATTGCTCCGTTTCATGAAATTGATTCCCTCGCTCGGCGGAATGCAGGACAGTATACGGGGAGTATACCGGCCCGCCGGAAGCGGGGCAAGCAGACCCCGTTTTTTCCCCTCGCGCCCAACCCCTTCCTTGGGTAAAATCGAACGGGGGAAAAACCCGAGCCGTTCGCTCTTGCCTTTTTATCTATCGGAGCCGGTTCTCCGCCCGCAATATGGGCATATCCAACCGAAGCCGGACCCGGTCCTTTGGCGCCGTACCGCCGTATCCCGGGGTCGCGGGTGGTGCGTCGATCCGGTGCTGAAACAGACGGTCGAACCGGGGCGGGTTCAATCGGCTTCGACGCAGAAAACAGGCGCCCGCGGAAAGCCTTTGGTAGATCAGGAGAGATGGTGAGCGAGGATTCCGCTGTCCCCCCGACGGTCATCTTCCAATCCGGCAAGCTGGGAGACGTACACCGGATCCTGAAGGAACTGGATTGGGCCGAGAGGCTTTTGCGGGAAGGGATCAATCCGGGCCGGATCTTCGGGGTTAGCGGCGGCAATCTGGTTGCGCTGGCGTTCACCCTTGCGCGGGCGGCTCGCCAATCCCCGCAGATCTGGGGGAAAGCCCGCGACGCGATTCCAGAATTCCGCGGTTTCTTGGGCCGCGCACGCAGCCGCGATCTGCGGTCCCCGAAGCTGAATCCCTGGTATGGGTTTTTCACCCTCGCGCCCCTTCGAGGCTGGATCGCCGCCCGCCTGCGGGCCTACACCGGCCGCGCCGATTGGATGCTCTCCGGCCTGGACCTGCCGCTCTACCTGTGCTCGATCGACCGCGACGCCGTCTTTAAGATGTACGGTCTCCCCGACCAAGCCCTGCAGTGCGATTATCACTTCGTCCACATTCCGCCGCCGCGGGACGCTCCATTGCTCGACGCCCTGACCGCCGGATTGAGCACCCTGCTCTCAACCGACTCCAACGCCGTCAACGGCGAATGGCGGATCGACTGCCGCCCGCCGATCGTCGACGCCGGGGCGATCGTCGCCGACCTGCAAGCCGGAGACCCGCGGCCGATCCTGCGGTCCCGTCCGAAGGCCGAGGTAAGACCGTGGCCGGTCAACTTCATCAGCTCCTCGTTCCTGATGCACTCGAACCACGAGCGCAATCAGCCGCTGTTGGCGGGCTGCTACCTCGATCTGCTCGAGCGGCACCGCAGACTCAAGGAGCGGTTGGGCGGGGCCGCCGCGGGAAACGATCCGGTTGACGCGGGCGGTCCGGTCGTCGGACACGCCGACCTGCCTTACGTCGGCTCGACCGAAGCCGCCACCAACATGCGCGAATCGGTGGAAAAGCGGGTCGAATTGACCGCCCGCTTCCAGCAGCTGCTCGACGGCCAACTCGATTCGTTTCCCTTCGACCGGCCGGCCAACGTGATCTACGGCGCCGGAGGCTTCTCCGGAATCCTGGCCGGGATGGTGGCCACCCGCGCGGTGGACGAAGGCTTTGCGCGCGGGGGCGGCGAAGTCCGCCAGGTTTTCGGCGTCTCGGCCGGGGTGCTCAACGGCTTCTTCCACGCGGTCCAGCTGGCCGCGGTCCGGCGTCCGGACTTCTATCGGCCGGCGGCCCGCACCGCCCTCAAGGACCTGGAAGACTTCATGGCCCATTGCGAGCCGGGCAAAGTCGTCGCGATCAATTGCAACCCGGCCAAGTTTTGGAAGGGGTGGTGCAACCTCAAGCCGTTGGAGGGGTTCTTCCTTGATAGGCTGGCGGCCTACACCGGGTCGGTCCATCCGGAACGGATCACCTTCGACGACATCGCCCTGCCGTTCACGGTGACCTCGGCCCGGACCGACGGCTACACCGAATTCTTCGGCATGACCAAGCCGGCCCGCTCCTTCACCTGGGCCGGCCGCAAGTGGGAGGCGGTTTCGGCGCCGGTGGTGAAGGCCCTGCTGGCCGGCTGGAGCATGAACACTTACGTCATCCCCGCCGTCATCGACGGCCGGGAATACCTCGACGGCGGCGGCTCGTTCTACGATCCGGGGATTCTCGCGGCCTGCCTCGATCCGCAGATCGAGAACCTGCTCAACATCCACCTCGACGAGCCGGACGGCCACTCCTACTACCTGCCGCCGCACATGAACCTGCTGAACATCCTGTTCGACACGCACAACCTGACCTTTCCCGAGGAGCGCCGGCGGATGCGCCTGCTCACCGACCTGCTGTTCAAGCACTACCGCCTGCGCCGGCGGGCGAAGGCCGCGGGCATCGACCCGGGGCCCGATTTCCACACCGACTGGACCGTGGAACATTCCAAACCGGTCGACCTGTAGAGGAGCCATGACCACCACCGACAAGCTTTCCCGCAAGACCAAGCTGGCCTACGGCGCCGGCGACCTGGGGGCGGCCATCGCGACGGCCATCAACGGTTTCTTCCTGCTCAACTTCCTGATCAACGTGGCCGGTCTGCGCCCGGGCATGGCGGGAAGCGTCTTCCTGATCGTCAAGATCTGGGACGCGGTCAACGACCCGCTCATCGGCTGGCTGACCGACCGCACGGTGAGCCGGATGGGCCGCCGCCGGCCGTGGCTGCTGTTCGCCGCGATACCGTTCGGACTGGCTTTCTTCCTGCAGTGGATCGTGCCGCCGCTGAACGAAGCGGGCTTGTTCGCGTACTACCTGGTGGTGGCGATCCTCCTGGATTTCGCCTTCACCGCGGTCAATGTGCCCTACGCGGCGCTCACCGCCGAGCTGACCCAGGATTACGACGAGCGCACCCGGCTCTCCTCGGTGCGGATGAGCTTTTCGATCATCGGCGGGGTCCTGGCGGCGTTCTTCCACGGGATCATCGTCAGCCTGTTCCCCGGGGACCCCAAGCTGGGCTACGCCATCAGCGCGGCGATCTGGGCGCTGTTCATCGCCGGGCCGTGCTTCATCACCTTCTTCGGCACCCGCGAGCCGGAGTTCGCCTTGAGCGCCAAGCCCGCCGCACAGGGGCCGGGCTTCCTCGAAGGGCTGCGGATCGCCCTGAGCAACAAGGCCTTCATCCTGGTGACGCTGATCTACATGCTCTCCTGGCTGGCGATCCAGTTCGCCCAGAACAACCTGCAGATCTTCACCAAGGATTGGATCAAACTCGACATGCAGTTGTTCAGCTTCCTGCTGTTGGCGATCCAGTTCTCGTCGTTCCTGTGGGTGCTGATCTGGTCCAAGGTCAGCGAGCGGATCGGGAAGCAGAACGTCTACTACCTGGGGGCGGTCTTTTTCGTCCTGGCGCTGATGGGCTTGTTCTTCCTTCAGCCGGGGCAGGTTGTGGCGACGTTCCTCCTGGCGGCGATGGCCGGGATCGGGATCTCGGTCGGGTACCTGGTGCCATGGAGCATGGTGCCGGACGTGGTCGAGCTCGACGAACTGCAGACCGGGCAGCGGCGCGAGGGGATCTTCTACGGCTTCTTTGTCTTCCTGCAGAAGATGGGCCTGGCGCTGGGGCTGTTCTTCTCCGGCTGGGTGCTCGACCTAGCCGGGTACGTCAATGCCGTGCCGGGCCAGCCGGATCCGGTCCAGCCGGCTTCGGCGCTCCTGGCATTGCGGGTGCTGATCGGCCCGGTCAGTGCCGGGGTCCTGCTGCTGAGCTTCCTGGCGGTGCGGGCCTACCCGATCACGCGCGAGAGGCACGCCGAAATCTGCGCCGAGCTGGCGAGGCGCAAGGCGGCCTCCGCCTCGTAAAGTGCAGATGAAAACAAGGGGGAGCCGCCGGGCTTTCCAAAGGATGACTGCGAAAAAACCGACCTGCCGGCCGACTGGCCGGTTTTATTCTTTGGTTGTATCTGCTCAGCCTCAGTAATACTGAAATGAAATCCTGCTCTTTTCCATCCTCACCCCTATCCCCTGGCCCCTTCCCCCTCTCC